>JAEZVB010000082.1 GCA_023443285.1 Bacillota bacterium | reverse complement strand
TATCTATTTAATTATCCTATTCTGGAGGTGACTGTGAAAAAAGTGGTGTTGCTTTAACCCTTACAATTCGAAAACCATTAACATGAAGTACTTCAAATGAATAGTCGCCAATATTGACTTTATCACCTGCTTCCGGCCGACGTCCTAACATACCAAATATATAGCCACCCAGAGTATCTTCTTCGTGGTCTTCCAAACGAATATTCAAAAGTTCAGTCACATCATCTAAGAGAACTCCGCCGTCAAATTCGTAACTACCATCAGGCAAACGCTGAATTTCAACATCGGTTACCTCATCATGTTCATCTTGGATATCACCAACAATCTCTTCTATTACATCTTCCAGTGCTACCAATCCGGCTGTTCCGCCATATTCATCGGCAACAACGGCCAAATGTGTACACTTGCGGCGCATAACTTGTAACAGATGAGCCACTGACATTCCTTCAGGGACTACCAATATTTCCCTCATAATGGTAGTCAGATCACGCTCTCCGCTAGGCAACATATCAAAATCCATCAAATCGCGAATATGAATCATACCAATAATATGGTCTTTATCTTCTACACATAACGGATAGCGTGTATGAACGGTTTCTCGCACTACCCGCATATTTTCTTCAAAAGGATCATCTGCAAACAAACATACCATATCTTGTCTTGGTACCATAATTTCTCGCGCCAAACGATCTGCAAAATCAAAAACGTTGTCAATGAGCTCGCTTTCCATCTGATTAAGTACTCCACCGCGGTGGCTGGCACTGACAATCATACGTAATTCTTCTTCAGAATGAGCCAAATCGGCTTCACTGGCAGCCTTCATTCCTAGCCAGCCTAAGATTAACTTAGCTGCACGATTAAGCAATATGATAAAAGGGTAACCAACTTTGTGAAAAATATAAAGTGACCATACACAGGTCAGTGCCATACTTTCCGCACGCTGAATCGCCATTGATTTTGGGACAAGTTCACCTAATACAATATGAAAAAACGTAATGATAATAAACCCTAAGGCAATACTAATGGTAGTAATCAGCCACTGAGATGCTGAAAAATATTGAATTAAAATTGGTTCTAGCAAGGAGGAAACCGCCGGTTCTCCTAACCAACCAAGAGCTAATGAGGCTAACGTTATACCGAGTTGTGTGGCTCCCAGGTAAGTATCGAACGACGATACTACTTTTAGTGCTAGCTTAGCCCGACCATTGCCTTGCTGAGCTAGTTCTTCTAAGCGGGTTTTTCGAATTTTTACCAAAGAAAACTCAGCCAAAACAAAAAATCCATTAATTACAACAAGTAACAGAGCGGCCGCCAATTTAACCAAACTGAATAATGGCGAATCTATAAAGCATCTCTCCCTAGCTATTGGAATCATTACTGCGGGGCATAATAGCACCGGCAGTAATAACATATTGTAGTGCGCTTTCGCTTGTTACGTCTAAAGGTATTATGTCCCGTCTCGGCAAAATAATATTAAAGCCGGAGGTTAAATTAAGACTCATAGGAACAAAAACGCACACATGATCTTCCGTAAATTTATTTGCTAATGGTGCAGATAATTCAGGCATAACAAACCCCAGTGCCTTAACTCCCGGATGTGGATAAGGCACTAATACTGCATTTTTTAGCAACTCCTGAGACTCAAATACGGCAGTTGATATTTGTTTTACACTGTTGTAAATAAATTTTACTACTGGTATTGATCCTACCAGCCGCTCACCAAAGTCAATTAGATTTTTCAAAAGCCAATGTGAGGATAACCAACCGACTAGAACGATTAAAAATAATACGACAATCAGTGCCAATCCTGGAAAATGAATTGGCAGATATTGACCTAACAGTCGCTCCGTAAATGAAAAGATATTAATAATTACAAAAGTTGTAATAGCAATAGGTACTATTACAATCAAGCCATTGATAAAATACTTAGAAGCCCACTTCATTAATTCACCTCTCTTACAAATGATACCATCAAGCGTCGTATTGGTCAATAAATGAAATAAGCCACCGCATATAGCGACAGCCCCGTTTCATTTACTATTTGTGGTTATTCAAACCCAAAACTCTTTAGCACATTTGCTTTATTGCGCCAGTCTTTTTTTACTTTAACCCACAAATCAAGATATACCTTGGATCCTAAAAGATTTTCTATATCGGCTCTTGCCATACGCCCAATATCTTTAAGTAGACGGCCACCGGCACCAATAACAATCCCTTTTTGTGAGTCACGCTCAACATAGATAACAGCTCTTACGTATAAATCATCATTTGGTCTGGTAGCAATTTCTTCAATATCGACAAGTATGGCATGAGGAATCTCTTCCTTAGTTAAATGTAATACTTTCTCTCTGATAAGTTCGGCAATGACCAACCGTTCAGGCTGGTCGGTGATCATATCCTCGGGATAATATTGTGGACCTGGTTCAAGATATGATTTAATCTCACTAACTAAACCTTCAAAATTAGTGTGATCGAGTGCTGAAATCGGCACTACTGCAGCAAATTTGAATTGTGCAGTATATTTCTCAATAATAGCAAATAATTTTGATTTTTCGATTCGATCTATTTTGTTTACTGCGAGAATGACTGGTGTACGAACATTTGCTAGATTGTCCAATATGTAGCGTTCACCGGAACCCATTTCGGCGGTAACATCCACAACAAATAAGATAACATCTACTTCTTTCAAGGAGCCTTCGGCTTCTCGCAGCATGTATTCGCCTAACTTATGCT
Organism: Bacillota bacterium; assembly: GCA_023443285.1. Classification (GTDB taxonomy): domain Bacteria; phylum Bacillota; class Negativicutes; order Sporomusales; family Sporomusaceae; genus Sporomusa. Next base: position 13,716 of record JAEZVB010000082.1, on the reverse strand, counting down.
TGGGTTTATGAATACCGGGAGTATCGATAAAGAGAATTTGTGCATCTTCTTGCGTGAGAACACCCATAATTTTATTTCTGGTTGTTTGTGGTTTGTCAGACATGATGGCCACTTTTTGACCAATTAAATTATTCATCAAGGTAGATTTACCAACATTAGGTCGGCCAATAACTGCAACAAAACCTGATTTATAGTTTTCTTTATTCATTATTCTTTTCTCCATCTTTTCTAACATCACCTTTGGCAAAACTGAAGGGTAAGATTTCCTCAATGGTTAACACTTGTTGTTCGCCGCGTAGGTTTGTTAAAATAATTTTTTCAATACCAAACTCAGACATAACCTGGCGGCAGGCGCCACATGGTGATACCGGTCCGGGTGTATCAGCAACAACAGCTATGGCAATAAACTGATCTTCACCTTCTGAAACTGCCTTGAAAATTGCTGTACGCTCAGCACAGTTAGATAATCCATAAGAAGCATTCTCGATGTTGCATCCAGTATAAATGCGGCCGCTTTTGCTCTGTACTGCTGCTCCTACCTTAAAACCCGAATAAGGAACATAGGCGTGCTTACGGGCTTTAACAGCTTGCTCCACCAGTTTATCCATAATCTTCCCCACTTATCATAGCATTTTATTTCCAAAAAGAATATAGCCGATGACTAGCGCAGCCACAGCCTGAATAAGTACAGCTCCCGCAGCCGCATCTTTAGCCGCCTTGGCTAACGGGTGAAACTCAGGTGATACTTTATTTACAAGAATTTCTAACGCAGTATTAAATATTTCGGCAGTAATGACCCCGGAAATAGTCAATAATAAAATTCCCAGTTCAATACCACTCAGGTCATATAGCCAAGCTAAGCATAATGCTGTGATTGCAGCCACCAAGTGAATTCTCATATTACGTTCACGGCGAATACAGTAAATAATACCAGTTAAGGCGTAACGAAAAGCTGCAAATTGCATAAGCATAGCCTACTGTTCCCTGGTAATGCCGAGCAACGATAAAACATATTCTTCTTCCTGACGCATTTCAGTTTTGTCTTCTTCAAGCTCATGGTCATAGCCTAGGAGATGTAACATGCCATGGATTGTCAGATAAGCTATTTCCCGTTCCAGGCTATGGCCAAATTCCTCAGCCTGCCTAGCTGTCGTTTCCAAGGATATTACAATATCTCCCAGCAAAATTTCAATATCATCAGGAGTATCGGTAATGTCAGGTTCATGGCCGCCGGTACACTGATCATTCATAGCAAATGACAATACATCAGTGGGGGCATCTTTATTTCGATATTGACGGTTAAGCTGATGGATGTAATCATCGTCAGCCAATACCACGCTGACCTCATTTTGCGGCTTAAGTCCATACACTTCGGCCGCTTTATTTAACACTTGCATCAACATTTGTTCCATTGCAAGCGTTACTGTCATCTTTTCCTGCAAGTTGTTTATTATTATTTCCACTTTTAAGTTTTCTCCTCTCAAGCTCTTTTAGAGCTTCAGGATATTCGATACGGCTATGGAACATGCTGGATAATAATCTAATATATACATCACCAATAACCTTAAGGTCACTCAATGTTAAGTTACAATCATCAAGCTGGCCATCTTGCAGTCTTTCCCTAATAATTTTGCGGACAGTGGCTTCAATGCGATTTACGTTTGGCTTACTAATAGAACGTACTGCAGCTTCGCAGGAATCGGCCAGCATAACAAGGGCTGCTTCTTTGGTTTGTGGTGTAGGTCCTTCATAGCGAAAATCAGATTCAATAACGCATTCACCATGTTCAGTTTCTGTGGCCCGCTTGTAAAAATAGGACGCCAGTGTAGTACCATGGTGTTGCTGAATAATATCTACGATCACTTGCGGTAATTTGTACTCCTTGCATAAGTCAAAGCCATCTTTGATATGAGATGTGACAATTAGTGTGCTAAGTGACGGAGAGATTTTGTCATGAGGATTATCACAGCCTGCTTGATTTTCAATAAAGAAATATGGTCTTTTAATTTTACCAATATCATGATAGTAAGCGCCCACTCTTACTATTACCGGGTCGGCTCCAACGGTAACAGCTGCTGTTTCAGCTAAATTACCCACAAGTACACTATGATGATAAGTACCAGGAGCATCTAGTAGCAGACGCTGCAATAATGGGTGGTTAGGTTTTGCCAAGTCCAGCAGCTTAATTGGTGTAGTAATATTAAAAGCATGCTCAAGATATGGTAAAAGGCCGATAGTAATTACCGCAGAAACAATTCCGTTTATAGCGCCAAGTAACCCCTGGAATAGAACTTCTGTACCATTAAGTTGTTGTATGAGACCTGTTGAGGCAATCACTAAAAAATTAATTACCGCAATCCATATCCCGCCTCTAGGCAAACTATAACCGTGAGACATTTTGGTTACACTATAAACCCCAGCCATTCCACCAATAAGTGCAGAAGCTACTGCGCGTAGATCATGATCTACCATTACACCAAAAAGCATAGCCATAATCACACTAATCAAGAGCCCAACTCGTGGACCAATTAAAATGGCGGTTAACAAGGCTCCGGTCGCAATTGGTGCGGAGAAATCCGAATAATAGTGAGCAACCTTACCGACTACCAACGTAACTAAAATGATTAACCCTAACAAAATCAAGTACATGTCATTGTTATAAACGGGATTGGCAAACCTATATAAATAGCCAATGGAAATCCCCATTATTATAAGCACAAACAAAGTAAGGCCAAGAATTCTTACCTCACTGATATTGCCGGCATATAATCCCAGTTCCTCCATAACATGAATCTGTTCATTGGTTACAATATCACCACGTCGTACTAATATTTGTCCTTTTTTAACAGTTTCACGTACAGATTCAATATTAGCCAGCGCAGATTGTTTGCGTTTGTCTGTTTCACGGATATTTAGAATAAAATTAGGTCTAATAAGTGTTTGGGCAACTCCGGCTACAACGGATTCCGCATTTTTTCCAAGACCTAATTCCTCTGCCTCAAGCACTACTTGCTTTCTAGCAACATCAAGGTCATCATCTCTGATGCCACGTTGTAAATACTTACGTAAGATAGATTTTGTATAATCCTCAGTTTTTAATGAACCGGTATCATCCAGAGCCAATAACCCGTCAACTGCAGAAGACGACAAGGTAACTGGTAACTCGCGGACAAGTTTCTCTTGCTTTTGTTCAAGTGTCAGGGTGCTGTCCATTCTAATGGTCTGTGCTGTCTTAAAAATGGTTTTAACATCTTCTTCGGCTTTGGACATGACAGCGATATCCATATCATATACATTGGCTACGCTCGCCATTACTTCCATCTCAAGTTTCTTGGTTTTGACGTTATCTACATAAGACACTGTTCGTGGCGCAATTACATCCCGATCACTAACCTGCCCAATTTGCAATGATATTTTTTCGGGAATAAAATCAGCTGATAAGCAAACAATGTATAAGGCTAAGAAGACGAAAAACATAACGGTTCGGCGTACTAATGAATGAGCATGTATATTGGCGGGTTGCGAAAATAAATCTCGCAACTTACTATTAACAGATATCATCTGTTCTTTCACTCCATACTAACTTAACACTAGTCAAACTAGTGCAAGCTATCGTTTTCGTATTGGGCATAAGCCTTGATGATTCGGCTGACAATCTCATGACGTACTACATCACTTTCATTCAACATAAGCAGTTCAATTCCAGGTATCTCTGATAATACAGCTTGGGCATGCTTTAGTCCTGATTTAACTCCTGCTGGCAAATCAATCTGAGTAATGTCGCCGGTTATTACCATTTTAGAACCAAAGCCCATTCTTGTTAGAAACATTTTCATCTGCTCGACAGTCGTATTCTGGGCTTCATCTAAAATAATAAATGAATCCTCAAGAGTTCGCCCCCGCATATAAGCTAATGGTGCCACTTCTATAATATTTTTGGACATATACTTTTGCGCAGTTTCTGTGCCCATAATATCATTCATAGCATCATATAAAGGTCGTAGATAGGGATCAACCTTTTCCTGCAAATCACCAGGTAAAAACCCAAGCTTTTCGCCGGCCTCTACTGCAGGACGAGTTAAGATTATTCGATCGACTTGTTTGTTTTTTAAGGAAAATGCTGCCATCGCAACCGCAAGATAAGTTTTCCCTGTTCCGGCCGGTCCTATTCCAAAGGTAATATGATTGCGGCGAATGGCCTCTAAATACTGGCTTTGACCAACTGTTTTGGGTTTGATATGGCGGCCTCTGGCTGTAACTAAAATGGTATCAGCAAACATTTGATGGAGAAAATCTGCTTGACCTTGCAAAATCATAGAAATACTATACTTTACATCGTGATTGGTTACCGGATTGCCTTCCCGGTACAAAAAAATAAGCTCAACAAATAAACGCGTAAGTTGTTCAACTTCGCTGACTTCTCCATCCAGAATTAATTCTGTTCCTCTAGCTGTCACTTTGCTAGAAAAATGCTGACTGATCAAACTTAGATATTCGTCATTTTTACCTAAAACAGCTATAGCTTCTTTAGTATCTACAAAAACAATCCGTTTCTCCAAATAAACAATGCCCCCTACTGCAATTTTTACTGGGAAATAGTAATAGTTTGCCCAATATCTTCAATGGTTTCCACATTTATTTTTACTCTAACAATATTCTCTTCTGGTGTCTTTACTACTTCAAAATTGCGCGATAATATTTGAGCTGTTTCCGGAATACTATCCTGTATTACCTGAATGGCTTTGGCATAAGCTTCATTGTGGGCTTGTTCAAAAGATTTTTCTGTTTGGTATGAACTAATTTCACGGTTTATTGTAATAGTTGATTCGACAGCAAATTCGCTATTCCTCCATAGCGGGAATTGTTTATATATAGTCTCGGTCTCAAATTCCTGAAATGATTGCTTGGATAATCCATTAAACGCTAACTCAGTATTGCCGATTTTTATATGTATTACCATTTGGTATTTGCCAGTACGGTTAAAATTAGTTTGCTTACATTCTATTTCTGCATAGCTTTCATACCATACACGGGCTTTAATAATACCTTTAGCTCGAATGAGTTCCAAAGGTACAGTACTATCATTTGGTGGTTGGCCTTCCACTACAACAGATATAGGCGCAGGTGTAACCCCCTTTATTAGCAAATCGCCTTTTTTCACTGTATCACCGCTTTTTACGGCAGCTTGCCCGGCTATAGCAATAATTTCGGTAATTACACCATCTGTGTTAGCAACAATATGCGCAGGCAGTCTGTCTTCCTGTTTTGGCATAGTTTTTTCAACAACTTCTATAACTGCCCGGGTTCCTGTAAAATTGATGCCTACCCACGCTGCTTCCGGAACATGTAATAGGATTTCCCGTTCTATGTTTTTGACATTAATAGCATTTTTTATACTACCAGGCCGAAGGCCATACTGTTCGGCAGTATAGCGTATTGTTTGATCAGGAATATTCTTAAGGCCGGTAATTTCAATAAACCAAATATAGGAAGAAAGAGAATAGAGTAACACAAAAAATATACAAAATCCAACCATAAGCATTTTCCGTCGTTTAATACGTTTAACCACAAAAGGCAAGCCGCGATGCGCCAATACTTTTACCTTGGTATGACTTAATATTACCAAAGGACGAATTCGAAAAAAGTCATCCAGCTTAATCCAAGCAATCAAATCCGCGTCAGTTTTAATTATACCCCATAGTGTAATTTGCTCGGCAATACAAAGATTAATAAACCTCTCGGGGATAGAACCGCTAATGCGGATTTTTACGGAGCCATGGAGGTAATTGGTATTAAATATCATATTTTACCTCCCGCACTACTCCCTCCACCAGAATTTGCTCAGCTTGTAAATTTCCGAGAATTAGCATTTCACCTATAATAAATAATTCGCCGTGATTGAGTTTAATCCGAACAAGCGAAGGGGTATATTCAATAATTCCTTTGTGGTTTTCTACTAATAATTGCTTATTGCCTAGCATAGTTATTCGCGGCAAATCCATCACTATATCTTGTGGTATTTCCAAATACCCAGCCAAAGATTGCAATTTACCTTTACGGCGTAGCATGAGAAATCCCCCCTCATATACCAATGTATGACGAACCGCAGGCAAATTAGTACATGAGTGGGGATTTTAAGTTAAACTGCTCATGATGGTTGCAAGGGAACTGGAAGTACAGGTGATGAAGTTACATCGCAATTTATGCGAGTTAAATATTCTTCGAATTTGTGAACTTTTACTGGAGCAGCAAAACGCATATAATTTGTGGCGATAATCATTTCACCACAATCTAAATTTTTAATTTCATTACGCTGTTGCAATATATCCTTACGACACATGGACTCAAGTTTTCCTCGATCGGCTTTAGAAGCTAGTCCCAAGATAAACAGAGTGTTTAACTGTGATAAGACTTTGTCAGCTAATAAACGGGGCTGTTGGTCTACGACACATAAGCCTATATTGAACTTTCGAGCTTCGCTGACTAACCTGGCAAATACATTTTGTGTACTTTGCTCTTTTTTACCCAAAAAGCGATGCGCTTCTTCGAGTACAATTAATATTGGTTTCGCCTCAGCGCGTGCAAGTTCGGATTTATTGGCATAATGCAACAATAGTTTTTTTGACAATAAGGTTGATAAAGCCTGTTCACCGACAGGCGATATATTTTTAAGTTCAATTAATACTACTTTACCATGTTCCAAATCTGTTAGCATCTGCTCGATAACTGATGTTTTTCCAGGTTCGTTGGTTTCGTCGTTAATATTAAGTTCTTGCTCGAGATTCCAGCAAATACTCTTAATTTTACTTATAGTACGGGATTGAAATTTCTGTCCAGTACAACCGGCTATTTCTTCAATAATATCTTCGGTATCATATTTTAAAACATAATCCATCCAACGATCTTCCCAAACAGAAGACAGTTTATAGATGGCATCAAGCTGTGGCTCACTAAAGGTTGCGCAAGCCGTAATGTCTTCAGGATCAACTTCATTATAGTTTAACACAAGTTTATTTACATTTTCCCGAGCGGTATCTGGGTTGGTATTATAAACAACTAATCGCTCATTCACATTTGGATGGAGTGATAAATCACGATAATACTCATTATGAACATCAAAAATAAGCAACCCGTAGTTTTTGCTGTCAATAATTGAACTGGAAAGTACTTTCACTAAGTTACTCTTCCCAGAGCCTGTTGTACCAAAAATACCGATATGTTCAGTAATGGCTTTGGAACCAAATATACCTACAGGCAACTTAAGTACTTCCCGACCACTTTTTAAATAGCCAATTTCGAGGTCGCCCTTCATTTCGGCTAACAAAGCTGTATCATCGGCAGTCAAACCACGTACCTCACAAAAGAAATCAGGACAAGTCTTGGGGTTAAACAGTTGCCCATCAGCATCAACATAACATAGCTGTTCGGCAATTCCAATTTTCACAGTGTGATTGCCACCCAAATAAAAATCAAGCTCTTCTTGATTAGCTACCTGACCATTCTCGTCCAATTTGCTCATTAAATAGCTAACGCCATTCATCCCCGACCAACGGGATTTGATCTTAAAGTCATATGCACGAATATAAAAGCGGTCATTATTTTTGCCTTCAACCACTAAAATATTACCGAAATCAACATCTTGATTAGGAGCAACGACAAATTCCATATAGGTGCCTTTGGCATAAGTAAGGCGGCCTTTATATTCTGACATGTGTTTTGCCCCCTTATAAAAATAATTATTTACTGTGTATTTAGTGTGTGCCAAAATAAAAAAATAAAACTGGGGATTTTTTCACAGCATAAGAAAAGCGCCCCGAAGGACGCTAAGAGAATTAATATCATGAGGATATCATGTACACCACTGTATTTAGACAGAGACTATTTCGGACGTCGCCCAAGGGGGCGATATGCACGAGGTGGTTGAAGGATTTCTGCAAAAATTAAGCCGTTCTGTACTATATGTGGCGAAAGTTTGCCTTGCCATGGGGAAGCTGAGTCTGTCATGCAAGGAACGTTTATCGGTTCAGATGATGCCATAGTCGGCGTGGGAGAAACAGACCAGGCGGCTTTAGGGGTTTCCATAATAGAGCCGGTGACTGGTGTAGGAGTTGATTTTACTTTAATTTCAGCTGATTTCATGCCAACTGGCTGTGGTACCTTATCAGGAATATCAGGGTATTTATATTCCTGGGGATTTTTACGCCGTTTGAAGAATTCGGGTACAAGGTACAAGAGCAGCATTAACAGCAGCGGAATTAACGAATCCATAACTTCACCTGCCTATTTTTGGGGTTCATCTGTCGTAATATTATTTTCAACCGGACCGGTTTTTGCAATTGTTTCACGCATTTGCGTATCTGCTAATACGTTGTTCATATTGTAATAATCCATAACGCCAATACGTCCTTCTTTTAAAGCAATAGCAAGCGCTTTGGGTACGTCAGCTTGCGCCTCGACAACTTTTGCCTGCATTTCCTGCGTAAAGGCTCGCATTTCTTGTTCTTGGGCTACAGCCATTGCCCGGCGCTCTTCTGCTTTGGCCTGAGCAATCCGTTTTTCTGCCTCAGCCTGATCAGTCATTAGTTCTGCACCAATATTGCGGCCAACGTCTACGTCCGCAATATCAATAGAAAGAATCTCAAAGGCGGTACCGGAATCTAATCCCTTTGTTAAAACCGTACGAGAAATGTGATCAGGGTTTGCTAATACTTCCTTATGATCGTCAGTCGAACCAACTGTTGTAACAATACCTTCACCGACACGGGCTAAAATGGTAGCTTCGCCAGCCCCACCTACCAACCTGTCAATATTGGCTCTGACGGTAACCCTTGCTTTAACTTTAAGCTCAATACCATTTTTAGCAACTGCCGAAACAAACGGAGTCTCAATGACTTTAGGATTTACGCTCATTTGAACAGCTTCTAACACATTCCGGCCAGCTAAGTCGATGGCTGCCGAACGTTCAAACGGTAAAGGAATTTCAGCACGATGAGCAGCAATCAAAGCATCGATTACTTTATCGACATCGCCGCCAGCTAAATAATGGGCTTCAAGCTGATTCACGTTTACATTAAGACCGGCTTTATTTGCCTTAATCAAAGGTAACACAATATTACTAGGTGGCACCCTTCTGAGACGCATACCGACAAGCGTAAAAATACCTACATCAACACCGGCAGCTAAGGCTGAAATCCAGAGTCCTAGGGGTACAAAATGAAGAAATAGACTAATACCTACGATTACTAGCAATACAAAAAAAGCACTACCAACTAAAGCTGACAAAATATATTACCTCCCATTATTTTAGACATATTCATTTAGGAATTTACTGCTCGTACTACAATACGATTTCCTGTTATGCTCACCACCTTTACTAATTTGTTAGGCTCAATAAAATGACCCTCAGATACTACATCAAGTTGAACACCATCAATTATCATGGTTCCAGCAGGTCGTAGCCCTGTAGGGGTTATTCCTGTTTTATCAAGGTATTGACTGTAATCAAGGCTACTACTAAAGCCAGCACCCTTAGTCTCGGCGTCTTTTAAAATTAGTTTTGACCATAGTCTACTTGAGGGCAATCGTTTTACCAATAATAAAAATATGACAATTGAGGCCAGTAAGCTAATGGCTAATAGATTAATGGCAGCAGTATTTGCTCCTAAGGTTAAAAATAAGCTGGCAAATATCGCAATAATACCGCAAACTCCAAAGATACCCAAACCCGGAATGTATAGTTCAAATAGTATAAGCAGAATACCGCCCAAAAAGAGAATAATTTCTAACCAACCGGCAATACCTGTGATCCACTGGCTGCCAAAAAACAGAGCTGCCGCAATTAAACCAATTAGACCAGCTACCCCTAATCCTGCCGTTTTAATTTCTGTCAGCACCGCCAAGAATATGATTGACATTAGAAATGATTTAACTGTTGGGTCTGATAGCCAGCCAGCTGCTTTTTCCTGCCAACCCATTGTATATTCTATTACCTCATGACCTCCAAAACCAAAGTGTGTCAGTACCGCAGCACGGTCAGCAGCCACAATATCGGCAAAGCCCACCTTCTCGGCCTGATAGTCTGTAAGAGCCAGTATTTGGCCGGGTTCGGCATAACCGGGAAAACCTAGCGATTTATCTACCATGGCTTCAGCTACCCGGGGATTACGCCCGGTTTTGTTAGCGGTTGCAGCAAATTCCGCTTTTAAGGCAGCTACTGTCTTCTCGGTAGTAGGTATTGGTTCTGCAGCACCAATGCTGCCGCCGGGTGCAATAGCAATATGTTTATGGGAAATAGCAATAAGTGCTCCGGCTGACCAAGCACGGTTTTTTATATAACAAATGGTTGGTATCGGTGAGCTTGTGATCATATCACGAATACTAACCGCCGAATCCACTAAACCGCCGAAAGTATCAAGTTCCACTAAAATGGCCTGAGCTTGTTTGGTTTGGGCATCAGCAATAGCCTTATGGACAAGAGCAGCCTGCCCGCCATTTATTTCGCCTTTAATGGAAACACTAAGTATTGGACGACTTTCAGCCGCGGCTGGTCTAGCCGAAATTTGCAAGGAAAATAAAGGTACTAATAAAATCAATATTATTTTATATACTAGGGAAAACCGCATGCCTTCACCACAACCCTCTTGATATTTTTGAATAAATTTCGCGATATTGCTTAGCAACCGAAATCGAGTTTCGCCTAACCCGCCAAAACCTTATTGCATAATATATAGAGTATTCTGCAGAGAACAACAGCATTCCTGTTTGTACTTACAGATATTTCATGTCGAAAGTTTGAAAATTATTATTATTTAATAACTATTGACATGTCGAATGTTGTATGTTATTGTCATTATATAGACAGTGAAGCTTTCGTATCAGTATTTCTAGTAATATTCTTAGTAATGTACGCATTATAAATACAAATTAATCTATAGAAATTATATCAGCACATTGATACTAAAGTACGAAGTACTACTACTACTACTAATCGCAGCTCTTTTTTACTCATTTACTAATCGCAATCACACAACAAATACTCTACCGTATAATGTACATCATGCTCTATTCACACTAATTATTCCAGCAATTAAATTCTCTCTACTGCTTCACTTGCTAATCAAAAAATAAGACAAGCTTTGCTTGTCTTATTTTTTTTGACTTGACAATAGCGTAGTAAAACTAAAATCCGGCGTTTTAAACGCCGGATTTAAATCAGTTCTACTTATTTTAAGAACTCGCGCACAATGGTGTTTACTAATTTACCATCAGCACGCCCTTTCACTTTTGGCATCAATACAGCCATAACCTTGCCCATATCTTTGGCGCTGGCAGCTTGTGACTCTTTAACAGCTTCAGCTACAAACGCCCGTACTTCTTGTTCGCTTAATTGTTGAGGAAGGTATTGCATCAGAATGGCGACTTCTTGTTCAAGGTTCTCCACTAAGTCAGGACGATTACCTTTTTTAAACTCTTCCATCGAATCCCGGCGCATTTTGACTTCTTTAGCCAGCACATCCAGAACTTCCTCTTCAGAAAGTTCTTTTTTCTTGTCAATCTCTACATACTTGATATTGGCACGAACCATACGGATAACTGAAAGCCGTAATTTCCCAGCTTCTTTATCCTTCATAGCCTGCTTCATATCATCTGTTAATTTGTCTTTAAGAGACATGAAAGTAATCCCTCCGAAACTAGTTAAACTTACGTTTGCGTGCTGCTTCGGATTTTTTCTTGCGTTTTACGCTCGGTTTCTCATAATGCTCGCGTTTTCTAACTTCTGCGAGAACCCCGGCTTTTTGGCAAGTGCGCTTGAAACGACGGAGTGCACTGTCAAGCGTTTCATTTTTGCCTACTTTTACTTCAGACATCTGATCTCCCTCCCTCCACTAGACCATTACGAGGAAGTGTACTTGAATAACATACACCTAATTATTATACACTAAAATGCTTAATACTGTCAATATTAACCTGGTGGCCACGTCATAAATCTACCGCCCAGAATATGAAAATGGAGATGGTAAACAGTTTGTCCACCGTTATCTTTGGTGTTGATAACCGTACGAAAGCCGTCTTCCGCTAATCCCGCAATAGTCGCTATCTTGGGAATAGTCGCCAAAATATGTCCAAGTAAGGCAGTATCTTCAGGAGTTGTCTCAAGAATATTGGCAATATGCTTTTTAGGTATTACCAACAAATGAACCGGTGCCGCAGGTTTTATATCTGGGAAAGCAATAAGATGCTCATCCTCGTAAACGGCATTCACCGGAATGGTTTTTTCAGCAATTTTACAAAAAATACAGTCCTGCTGCATGGGCATTTCCTCCGCAGTAGATAGTAATATACACTTGCTATCTAAAATATTCTGCTTAATTATACAAATTCCTGCCCAAAATATGTTTTTCTAGAAATTTATTCACTTATTTGACCCCATAGACCATCTTGAAAAAAGTGTTCCAGTTTAACAGATACAATTTTTCCAATATAATCTTTACCGCCTTCTGCATACACCCGTGCGTAGTTACCTGTTAATCCAGAAATAAAGCCGTTAGTTTCTACCGTATCAAACAAGACATCCATGTTTTGTGACAAAAATGATTGGTAGAATTCTTTACTCTGGCTATCAGCAAGTTGCCGCAGGCGTTGCACTCGCTTTTTCTTATCGTCTTCAGGTATTTGATTTAAAAAGTCGGCAGCTGGCGTACCAGTGCGGCGTGAATAGGGAAATACATGAATGTTCGCAAAGCCTATAGTCTTAATAAATGACAGACTGCTTTCAAATAGCTTATCAGTTTCGCCGGGAAATCCTACAATGATATCAGTAGTAATGGCAATACCCGGTACCTGAGCCTTTATACTCTTAATTAAATCGCGAAATTGAGCTGTCGTATAGTGTCTGTTCATTGCCGCTAAAATCTGATCATCACCTGATTGCAGTGGTAAATGAAGATGATGACAAAGACGTTTATCTGTTTGCATTAATAAAATTAACTCATCTGAAAGCTCTATTGATTCAAGTGAGCCTAATCTAAGGCGCATAAGTCCCTGGCCACCAGCTGCTAACACGGTCTGCACAGCATCAACAAGTGTGATATCTATTCTTTTATCAGAACCAGATAAATCGCGACCAAATGCACCCAAGTGAATACCCGTAAGCACAATTTCATTAAATCCAGCAGCCACCAGTTTTTCTGTTTCGGTAGCAATACTGGCAAGCGGCCGGGAACGTAGTGGCCCTCGGGCATAGGGAATAATACAATAGGTACAAAAATTACTGCAACCTTCCTGAATTTTTAAAAAAGCTCTTGTACGGCCAGGCGTAGAGAAAAGCGGTATATCTTCAAATTCCTTAGCCTTCATGATATCGGCAACAACATTAACCTGAGCTGTTCGGCTATTGGCAAAAGCTGCTTCTACCAGTTCAACAATCCGTGCCCTGTCCTGTGTACCGACAATAACATCGACACCGGAAATTCGAGAGACTTTATCAGGTGAAATTTGTGAGTAACATCCAGCGACAGCAATAATTGCCTCTGTATTTTGTCTGTTTGCCCGCCGGATAAGTTGACGTGACTTTTTCTCGCCAAGATTAGTCACAGAGCAAGTATTAATGACATAAACATCAGCACATTGGTCAAACTCTACGACCTCATAGCCCCGAGCCTTAAATAGGCCTTCCATGACCTCGGTTTCGAACTGATTCACTTTACATCCCAGTGT
>JAEZVB010000103.1 GCA_023443285.1 Bacillota bacterium | reverse complement strand
GACGATATCTACACCGGTAATACCGCGTTTCATCATATCTTCGGCATACTTGATGTCTTCAACTACATTACGTTTAATAATGTCTTTGGTCCCATGGGCGTAAGTAGCCGCTTCCACTTCTTCGTCGGTAATGGCCGGGAAACCAAATTCTTTAAATACGGCCTGAATGGCTTTAGCCGCTTTATTACGAACAGCGATAACAGCTTCTTCGGAAACTGGTTTTAAGCCGCCGTCAACCATGAGGTCGCGCTGGATAATATTCCAGTCGTCATAGTCGTCAACATCCCAGTTGGAACCGGCAAACATGTTATCGTAGTTCGGAGTTGCGCTGTAACCTGAGCAAATGAAGTCAGTGCCTGGCAGCATTTGCATCAAGGTACGGGCAGTACGGCGAATGTCGGAGTGAGTGAAAGTTTGGTCATTACTTGAGGCTACCTCGAGATCCAGCATGGCAGCTGTCAGGTTTTCGCCAAGGATGGCACGAATACCGGAAGGAACAGCAGCAGGTACACCAACGCAGCTTACAGAGCCGTTTTGGAGACCTTGAACGCCGGCGCCGCGAGTTAACATGATGCAGCGAACTTCCAGATACAGCATGGATTTGCCTTCAGCATAACCCATTTGTACTTCAGAACCAGTTCCTGAAGTGAAGCGCATTTTGAGTCCCCGGGAAGCATAGGCAGAAGCCAGGAATGCTTTGGACCATGGAGTGTCATCACCATCAACAAATACGTTTTCGGTACCATATACGGAAATGGTTTCAGCATAAGCGGTAATGCCTCTCATGCCCAGCAGCAATTCAGTTGCTTCTTCCAGCGCGCACTGGATAAGTACGCCGCCGCGTCCAACCTGGCCGCCAACTTGCAGAGCCAATGCATTGAACGGAGCATAACGCACAACTGCAACAGTTGTTTCCATTTCATCAAACCCGCGCATAGCCGCTTCAGCGGCATCAGCGGCAATAAGTACCGGGTTATCCTGTGGATTAGTAACATGGCACTGGTTGGAAGGAATTTTCCGAGCCCGCATTTTTTGGAGAGCCATCATCATTTCCACTACATTCATGGTGTTGAGAACAGCAACAATCTTTGCTGCCGTCAAACCACGAATAATTTTTATAAGTTCGTCACGCGATACATTGACATCAACAAGCATTTTAGCAATTTCGGTGTCCGACATCGCCATTGCTTTAGGGGCAATAGTCGTGTCAATCGCATAATCGGCAATAAATTGATCGATAAAGTCAAACTGAGCGCGGGGAATACCATCCATCTCAGTTATTTTACCATTTTCAATTTTGATGCTTGGTTTAGGATCGTTGGGGCTGCCCATAGCCATCAGACCAACTTCCGGCCACTCAACTACGAAACCATCCTGGTTTACAGGGCGGGCTTCCAACATTTCAAAACGTTTTGATCTTTTCATCTTAAGTTCCCCCCTGTTCTTTTTAAATGTATGGCGTTGTCGAGGACGGAGCCGGACCAGCCATAGCTTCTAATACCTTTTTGCCTACATCTTTAGCAGAAATTACTGCTTGACGAACAGCACCAGAATCACCGGTAATCATAAGAATAACTTCGTTCGAGAAAGAAGTGCCGCCTGCAGGGCTGGCATAGCCGCATACTTCCACACTGGCAGTTTTCACAGCAGTATCAGCCATTAATACACCGATAGCAGCCGGTGCGCCTACAATCAGGCCAAAAGCTTTGCCAATGGGAGCGCCAAAGGCTTTATTAATGGCATAGCTGGCGCGGGCGGTATACTGCAGTTCAAGATGGCCGGCATCATTGCCATATACATCACCGAAAGTACGGTTAAGTTCTTTGAGAGCAACTTCGATAGCACGACGGGCATCAGATACTTCTTCAGCTCCGAAGATGATCAAGCAGCCATGACCAGCGCCGCCTTTGGTGTCACGGGCAAGTTCGATAGTTACGATTTCGGTATTGGTAGCTTTCACTGCTTCATCAGCAGCCATAATGTGCGGGCCTGCACCAGTACGGGCACCAAGAATACCGATAGAGCGATATTTGGGGTCAAGTTTCATTTTTTCATGAAGCATCGGATCAACATTGGCAATAACCAAACCCACCGTATCGCCGATGGCGGTACCAACAAATTCGGTAATACCGGGGTTACAAGCTGCTTTTACAGCTTCCTTAGCAGGAGCTGCCGGAGTTTCTGACTCCATGCGCTTTTTAATTTCATCCATCACCTTTTCAATCAATTGGTCTTGCATATAATTACACCTCCAAAATTATGGCTATTTAACTGTAGGAAGAATTTTTTCAACATCAACATGCGGACGAGGAATTACATGAATAGATACCACCTCTCCCACATTTCTGGCAGCAGCAGCACCGGCATCAGCAGCTGCTTTGACAGCGCCAACATCTCCGCGTACCATAACGGTAACCAAACCAGAACCGATTTTTTCATAGCCAACTAATACAACATTAGCTGCCTTTACCATGGCATCAGCAGCCTCAATGGCTCCTACCAAACCTTTTGTTTCAATCATGCCTAACGCTTCGCTCATAATTACACCTCCTTTCGCGTGAGATATTCGGTTAATTCAACCAAACCAGCTCCTGTATACGCAGAAACGCAATAAAATGGTTCTTTGATTCCTGCCTCAAGTAGACGGGTTTTGGCTTTTTCCTGGTCAGCGCCAGGAGCATCTATTTTTGTGACTACTCCCACTACCGGGCGTGAAAACATCGCGGAAAAACCGGGTGGAAGTGTGATACGGCGATCTGTGGCATCCTGAACCATCAGAACTAATGTGGCTTTGGTAGCTGTCACGGCTAATGCCGAGTAAAAGCGAGGCATTTGCGCATACTCACCAGGTGTATCAATCGCCCCGTCAGTAAAACAAATGGTACTTGTCTTTTTTGCTTTACTACAATCATTGTTAATAGCATTTATTAAGGATGTTTTGCCTGCTCCTACAGGTCCAACTAACATAATCATAGCTGCTACGACCTTGTCAGCTTGGCAGTTGAAAAACCCAGGCCCTCAGACAATAGATTGACGACCTGGTTTAAAGCGGCCTCGACAGCCGAAACAGTACCGGTAAGTACCACCGAACCGGTAAAGCGATCCATAAAACCGATTTGAACTGCAGCGGTTTTGGTTGCTGCGTCTGCTGCAATAATCGCTGCTTCACAGGGAGTAATTGTTAAGATGCCAATAGCACCTATTTCCGTAATACCTAGCTTTTCGCACAGCTCTTTTTTGGGATTGGCGATAAGATGAGCTAATGTCACCTGCTTACCTGGCACATATTCTTGTACCATTCTCGGTTTTTCTTGGCGCATGACCCTACCTCGCAATTCTATTGTCTTTTTGATTCCTCATAATAATTAGACTTTTTTGCAACTTTACCTTGAGATGAACTTGCGTAACCACAGGACATATTTGCCGCTATTTAAAGGAAATTTATCTCGAATAAATATCTCTATTTCGGCTTCATGGTATTTCTTTGTGACGTTTTAATGTTCTTGCGAATGCAAACAAAAAAAGACTGTTTTTCACAGTCTTTTTTGTATGATTTCAGTTTCTATATGATACTTAAATCACAATAGTATTTTTTCGTTATGTCCTAAGAAGTTATTGCTGTCCTTGTAATGTATCCGAGCTTGGTTTATTATTCTTATGTTTTGTGCGGAATTGATTAGGGGTAACCCCCACTTCCTGACGAAATACCCGGCAAAAATAGCTGGCATCCTGGTAACCGGCTTCGGCAGCCACACGGATGACTGTCTGTTCCGGATCCTGCAGCATCAGCTTGGCCTTATCAATTCGAACTTTAGTCAAAAATTCAATAAAGTTACAGCCCTTTTCTGCTTTAAAGATACGACTGAAGTAATAGGAACTCAAATGAACAGTTTGGGCAACCTCATCCAAAGAAATACTCTTATGAAAGTTTTCGGCGATGTAGGCACAGGCCTTATTGATTAGTCTTACATTCATACTGCTGCGGTTTTCCAGCATGTTATCCATGAACTGATCCAGTGATTCCAAAATCCAACAATGCACTTCTTCCCGGTCTGAGCAATTTATCAAATGATTGATACAGTTAAAATTAAGCAAAGTTAATTTTTCGAGGTTAGCACCGCCCTCCACGGCCGCCCGGGATAATACAATCAAGAGTTCCAGTACACAAGCTTTTACCGTCTCTATGCTAGCTTTCGCCGCAAATATTTCATGCAAAAGCTGCTTTAACATCTCCTTAGCTTGCTGGCGTTCGCCACAGCGAACTTTATCCAAGAGATTGCGTTCATAATTAAAAGGATATCGGAAGGATACGACATTTAAGTGTGGCACATCGTCAATATGGATAATTTGGTTATCGCCAATGTAAAATTTTTGTTGTTCCGCACTGACTGCTTCCAGGTATGACTTATGAATCTGGAGTGGGTCCGTATAATAGCGGCCAATACCAATTGTTAAGCTAATGCCTAACTGAATTATGCCATCTCGAATGCGTCCGGCCATATCCCGTACTTGCATCTCAACCTGCTCTGGATTGACCTCACCCTCATATCCGATATAAAGGATGATTTCATCACCGCCAAAAGGCACCACCAGTACTTCTTTGCCAGCTATTTTGCACACATGCTGATATACCTGTTGCTTTACCACTTGTTTTTCTAATTCGGATGCCCTACGGGTAAGCTGTTTAAAATTATCAATATTGGCTACCAAAATTACGCCGGAATCCGCCTTTATTTCCAAAAAACCAGCTCTGTCCCGGAAGTTGTTCAAATCAGTAACCTTACCGGAAATCACATCATGGATAAACGAATTTTTAATAAACGGCATAGCTTGGTCAAGATTTTTCCTCAGTTCGGCTTCTTCCTGTTTCTTGCGGTTACGCTGAGCCACTTTCTCAATAGCCACCTGCAGTGTTTGCAACAAATCCTTAGGGCGAAGTGGCTTCAACAGGTACTCGGCCGCTCCTAGCGAAAGCGCCTCCTTGGCATAATTGAATTCATCAAAGGCGGTTAACATTATAATGGTTGTGTCAGGCAGCACAGCCCGTATGGCGCGCGCCGCCTCCAAACCGTTAAGTTCCGGCATGCGAATATCCATAAGCACAACATCGGGTTTTTCAGCAACAGTAATAGCTACTGCGCTCTTACCATCCCCCGTTTCGGCAATGATGTGCACCTCAGGACAATTATGTTCAATGATAAACCGTAAAGCCTGCCGTTCTAATTGCTCGTCGTCAGCAATCAACAGTGTATACATATTTGCGTCTCCTATATCTTTTCATCAGCACAAGCGGATAACTATATGGATTTCTGTATCCTCGCCAACTTCGCTATCTCTACATTTGTACTAAAATTACATACCTGCTACTTGCTGCGGTTCTGGTGTGCTCAATTCAAAATCCGAAAGCCTTGCCATATTATACATAGTATATGTCATGGTTTTAAGCATAGCAACCATCAATATAGCTCCAGTTCCTTCACCTAATGCCATATTAGCCTTTATGGGTATATCATCGGCCAATATATTACCGAGTAGCATCGCATATGACATACCCGGCTCTTTAGACATGTGAGAAGGCAACCCACAGTGTTCCACTTCTTTATTAATCCTGGAAGCACAGGCAAAAGCTACAGCAGTAATAAAGCCATCGATAACAAACGGAATTTTGCACTTGGCACACTCAATCATCCCTGCACAAATGGCGACAATATCAAAGCCCCCTACGCACCGCAAAATATCCTCAATACTACGGAAACTTTCCCGGTGACGCTCGACACCTTTGGCCACTACCATACATTTTCTTCTGATAACCTCATTTGTCGGAGTACTGGCGCCATAGCCTACCACAAACTCAGGCAAGATCCCAGTCATAGCATGTAGCACAGCTGACGAAGTAGTAGTATTACCAATTCCCATTTCGCCAAAGGATATCAGGTTAGCACCTTGGGTACCAATGGCAAATCTAGTCATCTCTTCCCCAACACGCCACGCCTGCTCAAATTCAGCCTGGGTCATGGCCTCCTCTTTCATGAAGTTTTTTGTGCCATTGGCAACCCTGCGGTTAATACCTGTCGTATTTTTATGATTGATTCCGATATCTACAACAGAATACGGAACATTATTGGCTTGACAGAAGCAACTAATAGTGGCGTGTCCAGCTACCATATTTGCCGCTTGAAGATAGGTAATTTCTTGAGGAAAATTCACTACTCCTTCCTCTACAACACCATTGTCAGCAGCAAAAATTAAATGATAGGGTTTAATTTCCGGCTGCATGGTGCCCCAGGACAATAGCATTTTTTTAAAAATTTTCTCCAGCAAACCCAGACTGTTCACCGGTTTGGCTGCTCCATCAACTAAATTGTCCACTGCTGCCTGATAATTCATGCATACCCCTCCAATTTTTCATTTTGCGCCAAACTAAAATAAACCCTAGCCCAAAAGGGCCAGGGCTTTGATTTTCATAAAATCCTGTCCTTCTGGTACTACCTCTGGCGCGGAGGTAAATAACAGCCAAAACAGGCAGGTCTCCTGGCTTACGGATCATAAGAACAACTTTGCCTTCCCGCTTGACGGTGGCATACTAAAGGTATTCTTCCCCGATTACAGTGGCGCGACCGCGTCGTTTAAGGATTTGCCAATCCTTCCGAGCTTCCCTATTCTCCTCTTATATTTTAAGAGGCACCTGTTTGGTGGCATTTATTAAATTTTGTTATCTGCTGTAACTCATTCTGCAGATAACATCAATCTCCTGTTAGGATTGCACGATGCGCAAGATGTTAAAGTATTTAGTCAAAAAAGTTCTATATTATTATGTTCGCATAAGGACTTGGTGCTTTCTCTACATACCAAACATAGCTATTCCGAGAGGTGTTACCAGCAAAGGATGGGGCGGAACATGAACTTTTCTACCAAATGCTTTGCCAAACTCGGTTTCAAACCCCTGCAAATACGCAGTACCACCCACCACGTAGACAGGGTACTCATTAAATTCTTCATATCCAATTAACATGTTTTTAACCACAGTGGCCATTTTTTCCACAACCGGCAGAATCACCGGCATAATCTTGCGATGCTGGTTGGCATCCCTTTTTAATACCTCTGCTTCTTCGAAGGATATCTTATATGCACCAGCCAGTACTAAGGACACATGCGTACCACCTGTCGGTTCATCGGCTGTAAATACTAACTCCCCATCGCGCAAAACAGCAATGCCAGTGGTACCGCCGCCAATATCTACCACAATACCATGGGTAATCCCTAATGCCTCCGCGGCCGCCACCGGTTCATCCACTTGGCAGACTGGTTCCAGACCGGCTCCGGCAATAACATGACTACAGGCCATCGCGTTTCGGCCCACCGTTCCCGGCGGAATGGCAGTAGCACCTTTATCTAAGCTAATCCCCATCCGCGCTTCGACCTCAGCCTTGAGTTCTTCGACAATAACCATGGCACCCCTGAAATCAACCACCAATCCATCCTTAACCACCGAAGCCCACTGCATACTCCCGGCCACCGGATTACCTGCCTCATCGGTAACAACCAGCACAACATCAGCAGTTCCCAGATCGACCCCGACCTTATAGGGTCCAGGCAAATTGGCTACCGTTTTGGTTTCAATCAGCTCATACAATTTATGAATTTTTTTATAGGATTCCACTTATTGATCCTCCCCACCATCCACATTCCATGCTCTATAGATAGTACTTGATTTCCTTAAAACATGAGCAAATCCCTGTAAACATAACCATAAATAAGTGCGCAGTTATTTTAATTTTTTGCGCAAAAAAACTCTCTGACACACCAGGTAATAAGCAGAGAGCTTTTTATAGTATAGAATTAAACCTTGCGGGCTAAATACCATCCGACTATGCTTATAACAAGTATCCCCGCGATTACCCACCCAGCATCTTTTACTAAGCCTGATATTAGCTGCCAGTTATATCCCAGCCTCATCCCCAAATAGATAAGCGCGCTGCACCACAGTATTGAACTACTGGAAATCCCAATCATATAGTACTTTCCCGGCATTTGGACAAAGCCTGCCGAAATAGGAATGACACCGCGAAGGATCGGCAGACTTCTCCCGAAAACCACCGCAAAAATGCCATATTTGTTCAGCCATTTTTCAATAACCCTTAATTTGGACTCAGTGGGTATGAGAAAGGAGAAGTGGCGGGCTACGATCCTGGATCTACTGAAAAATCCTATCCCATAACTAAAAACCGCCCCCAGTAAATCTCCTATCGCTGCAGCCGCTATGGCAGGAAGTATAGTTAATTGGCCGCTATACACGAGATAACCGGTTAGCCCTAAAGTTATTTCGCCAGGCAAAGGCAGCCCGATGCCGGTAAGCAGCATTGCCGTAAAAACTGCGAAATAGCCATATGTATCGATATTACTAAAAAATTCCTGTATGGTATATTCCATTGAAGCTACCTGTACCTTCACCGATGATATACATTGCAAAGTATCTACTTACCAGATGCACCAAATTAGTATTTCCGGTATAATTAAAATTAAGCCACAATCTGGGAATTAACAGGAATAAACGCAGCGGCTTGCTAGGAGTGATTTAATGATAACCATTGGCATATTACTTTTCCCGCAGGTGGAAGAGCTAGATTTTGTTGGACCCTTCGAAGTTTTAAATTATATAAATAAGATAAAGCCAGGCAGTACCCAGGTTTGCCTTGTGGCCGAGGATTCTGACCCTATTACTGCCTTTAACGGCCTGAAGGTTATTCCCGATATAACTTTTGCTCAGGCTCCCCAGTTTGATATTATCGTGATCCCCGGGGGAAAAGGCCGAATGGCAGCCATGAAAGATCCTGTTATCCGCCAGTTTGTCCTGGCGCAATCAGTTAAAACCATGTATACCACGTCAGTCTGCACCGGCGCCTTTATCTTAGCCGAAGCCGGTTTACTGACAAATAAAAAAGCCACCACCTATCACACGGCACTGGCAGAATTAGCAGCTTATTCAGTGGATGTCCAGAAGCAAAAAGTAGTTAAGGACGGCAAAATCATTACCGGTGCCGGAGTAAGTTCCGGACTTGAATTGGGGTTATATGTGCTTACACTTCTATTCGGTACAGAGCTAGCCCAGGAAGTTGCCGACAAGATTGAATACCCGATTGATATAACCCAGCTTAACGCTATAACGCAAGGGTTTGCTAAAACCACCTAACAAGCAAACTAAACGGAGCCGTGTTGAAACGGGAAAGTTTCAGCACGGCTCCTTACGTCTCCTGCTAAAGCTCGTTGTCTCTAACCCTCATAAGTTAAGACTGAGCCCTATTAATCACTGGTTCTGCTTTATCAGGCAGTGAAATCGTAACGCTTTCACTTTGTCCCTTATTAGTAAGCTGCGTACCCCATTTTCCGAGAATTTCGTTGTGAGCATTTTTTACGCAGATACTAATGTTTACTATTTCACCCTTTTCAGCTACAATAGCGACTTGGCCTTTGGTCTTTCCCGCTGCGATAATGGTAGCTTCTTTTTGCTTACTGCCATTATTCCCAAAACTCCATTCCACTTTAACAACTGCCGGTTTGCTAGGGGTATTGTCTTTGATAAAAGTGCAATCCCAAAAATCAGAATTGTAAATTTCAGCATTTACTTGTATTGTAGCCTGAGATGCAGCTTGAACTGAAGGCAACGCAGTTACAGAGAACAATACGCATACTAATGAAGCTAAACAGAGTTTAATTATATGACTCATAGTGTAAATCCTCCAAACATTTTTTCTTCATTTTAACATAATCATCCTTTTTGGGAAATAGTTTTACTACTTTTACCCACTTATGCAAAAATAGCCACCACGTACTTAGTGGCAGCTATCCTAGTTTAACTAATTATCGTCAATACTTCCTCCAGCGGTTTACGCGGCGGTGAAGACAGTTTTACCAAAGCAGCGGGTACACCCAGCGGTGTCATGGCTGCCAAATAATAGCCTTCCTTCTTAAATCCGATGTATTCGGAAATTTCTTCATCAGCAAACGTCGGGCCCGTCATCCAGCAAGTGCCATAGCCTTTATCAGCAGCTGCCAACAACAGATTTTCCAGAGCGGCGGCAATGTTTTGGATACCAGGATTGGGTTTAGCATATTTAGCAACTTCATTGGGCGGCATAACTCCATCAGCCAGCAGCATATCGGCTATAGTCTCATAAGAACCGGCATATATGAGGATTAGAACAGGCGCACCTTTAAAAACGGTTTGATAATGCACCATTCCTTTAAGCCCTTTGATTTTCGCCTCGTCCCGTAAGTAACCGCACATTTCTTCGTTCTTTCTCTCGACAATTCGGGCAATCTCAGCTATTTTCTCCGTATTGTTGATGACAACAAAATGCCAATTCTGCTGGTTTTTGCCTGAAGGCGCGTAGGTAGCAGCCTCGATTAGTTCTTTGATTGTCTGCTCAGGAACTTGTTCCTCAGTAAATTTCCTTACACTGTGACGCTTGTAGATAAATTCCATGTCCACCCTAATCAGCCTCCTCAAACTAGCAATCTTTCAATTAGAAAGTCTATCAGTTACCTTATACATTACCAAAACTTGTCCTACTATGCAAATGTGAGTTTAACATTTCTTTACCGAATATTGGTAGAAGAAAAAGCAGCATATCGAAACTTCCACTTCGATACAACTGCTTCCACAATTCCAGCAATCAAATCATTATACTATTTTTTCCCCATGATAGCTTTCGCCGCCAGCATCAGGCATAAGATTATACCGCTGACTCCACAGCGTCTTATATTTTACAGCCTGGGAATGAATGCTGTCCCACTCCTCAGGTACAAATTTGACCACTTTGCCTGGCACGCCAACTACCAAAGAATGCGGCGGAATAATCTGCTTTTCTTTAACTACTGCCCCGGCAGCAATAATACTGCCCTTACCTACCACCGCGCCATTTAGAATAATAGCGCCCATACCAATTAAACAATGTTCTTCAATAGTACAGCCATGAATGATGGCATTATGACCTACAGTAACATAATCACCGATTATCGTTGGATAATCATCAGCTACATGCACCACACTATTATCCTGGATATTAGTATACCGGCCAATTTCAATATGGCTTACATCACCTCTGACTACTGCATTGAGCCACAGGCTGCTGAACTCTTTCATTGTAACTTTGCCAATAACCTTAGCGCCATCTGCTATAAAAGTTTTCTCATTAATATCAGGACTAATTCCCTCGAATTCTGCGTTCATAACTACATCTCCTTGCTTTAGAGCCTTGATCTGATTCCCCTATAGTGTTTCATACCCACATCGTACTAGTCTTACCTGTATCAAAAATGGTATTTTATTATTCTCAGCTTAACACACAACATTTTCAATGTCAAAATACCCCACCATTAATACCAATATCCAAGCAATCGCCAATAAACAACACCAACTGTCAGATATAGCGCTACATGCAGCAATGTAATCAAGGTACCGACACTCCACCATGTTTTTTTATCATTGTATCCCTTTTCCATCAAGAGCGGCCCTAGGGCATTACCATAGTGAGTCAGCATACAAGAGATAACCATTAGATACGCTAACAAGAAGAAGGCCGGATACCTGGGAACATCGGTAGCGGCAACAAACGAAAAAATGAGCGGCGAGAAAGCTACCACATAGCCGGTAAACGACACAAAAAAGTAGTGCGGTACAACGGCCAATACTGCCACTAACAGCAAAATACCGTAAGACCCCAGTCCGGCAGTGGGCAACAGCAGTTTGATAATACCAGCAAACCAGCTAAAAAAGCCAAGCTTGGTCAAAGCTGCCGAGAACCCCAAAATCGCACCAAACCAGATAAGAAATGACCACATTTCTTTGGTTTCAGCTAAATCATCCCATTCCAAAACACCAGTTACCAGCATCAGTGATATGCCAATAAAGGCGACTAGCGTACTGTCTACTTTGGTTACCGTACTTGTGGACCATAATATTAATATTGTCAAAAAAATGCCGGCAGCGGTTAACTCATTCCCGCTAATACGTCCCATGGCTGCTAATTCCTGTCTGGCATGTCTACGCACCTCTTTCATAGAGGTAATATCTGGCGGACATAATTTATACACAATATAAGGTGTCAATAAAAAGCCAATAAACCCTGGCAATGCCGCCAGTGTCCACAATGGCCAACTAATACTTATGCCCAGTACATCCTGAGCCAGCTTAACATTGATAAGATTAGGCCCCATTCCAGTCATAAACAAACTACCGGTAAGCATACTGGCAGTAAACGCCAGCAAAGTGAAATAAGCCCCTGTTCGCTGTTTTCCTTCAGGATCATCAGAGCTGCTAGCATCAATAACCCCTTCGGCCAGCGGATACACCAGGCCGCCTGTTCGAGCCGGCGAAGCCGGTGTACTAGTAGCAAGCACCAAGTCAATAAAGCTCAAAATATAGCCAATCCGTAGTGTTGTCTTACCAAACCTGCTGATTAATATGAGACCAATACGCCGGGTTAAGCCCGATTTTTTCAAGCCAATGCCAATCATCATGGCTATTAAAGTCAGCCACAACATAGCATCAGTATACCCGACTAATATCTCATGCACCGGCAATACAAACATGCTTGCCAGTGTCGTTATCACCATTAGCAGCGTAGGTTCGGGATAAGGCTGTAATATAAGACCAAGTATCAAAGCAATAAATACGCCAAACAAATGCCACGCCGTTACACTTAATCCACCGGGAGCCGGATATAGAAAGAATATGCCTGCAACACTCAACAGCGCAGCAATTTTAGCAAAGCGCACATTCATGCACTCATCTCCCCGAAATTAAACTTCCTTTATACTATCACTTTCCAAGTGTATTTACAAAACTTATTTTACCTTTTCCAACATTGCTTTCGGAGACTCTGCTTGCCTCTATTAGTATCTTCCTCAAAACTTTAAGCTTTATTACCAAAAATAAAAAACAGGACCCATATGGCCCTGTTTCCATGAAAACATTCAGTTCTCTAGTGCAAACCTGACAGCCGCTTCTGCATGCAGCGTCATGGTATCAAATACTGGCACAGTCACATCAGCCTGCTTTATCAGCAGCGGGATTTCAGTACAGCCCAACACAATACCTTCCGCCCCTTGCATTACAAGGTTATTGATAATCTGTTGAAAACGCTCTTTTGATTGTGGGCTAAGAATACCCATACATAATTCCTGAAAAATCACAGTGTTAATCATATTCCGCTCAGTTTCTTCCGGTATAATAACGTCAACCCCATGCTGCTCTTTAAGCCGTTTCCGGTAAAAATCGCCTTCCATGGCAAACTTTGTTCCCATTAATCCGACCTTTTTGATGCCTTGTTCTTTAATCTTTTGCGCGGCCGCATCGGCAATATGGATAAGCGGCATTCCTGTCTGTTCCATAATAATGTCAGCACACCGATGCATGGTATTGGAACAAATAATAATGAAATCAGCTCCGCCTTGCTGCAAATGCAATGCTGCATCTACAAGCAGCTTGTTGATCTGTTGCCAATCGCCTTGGCGCATCAATTCCTCAACAGGACCGAAATCAACCGAATACATTACACTCTGAGCTGAATGCAGCCCGCCCAATTTTTGTTTAATACCTTCATTAATCAACCGATAATATTCTATGGAAGATTCCCAGCTTAACCCACCGATAAGACCTATTGTCTTCAAAATCGCATCTCCCCTTCCAAAATAGTAACAGCAGAACCACCCACTTTAACGTTAGTTACCTGATCAGCCTGCTTGCTGACAAGGATGTTAACCCTGCCCGGGCGCCCTACTTTCAACCCAGCTTCCCCGATCAAGGCAGTTTCCTCCTTGACTGCAAGCAAATTATGAGCAGCAATATACGCAGTAGCTGAACCATTACCCGTCCCGCACACCGGATCCTCATTGATCCCGACTAACGGACAGAAGGAGCGGGAATGGAAACTGCATTCAGGTTGAACAGTCTCCAGACAAAACGCCACAAACCCCACAATACCACACTTTTTGCTCAGAGAAATAATCGCGGCAAAATCCGGCTCTGCCTGGCTCAATTTTGCAAGGCTTTTTATACCAACTACCAACCAGCACAACCCCGTAGATACCTTCAGTGGCGGGATTTCGATTAGATCCTCGGCAGCAAGTCCTAAGCCGGCAGCAATTTCCGCCCTACTGATTTCTGCCTCAGCCAGTTGTGGCACGCCCTGGGTCATCATAAAGGTCGTTTGACTGCCCGTTTTTATTACTTCGACTGCCAAAACACCGGCTTGGGTTTCCTGATAAAAAATGCTCTTGCTCTTGTCAAGTTTTCCCTCCTCATACAGGGTGGCAAAAGTTGCAATGGTCGCATGACCACATAACGGCACCTGTGCATTCGGCGTAAAAAACTGCACTTTAAAATCTGCCACATCAGAGCGGGAGACAAACGCTGTTTCCGAAAGGTTCATCTCGCGAGCAATTATTTGTTTCTGCTCATCTGTGAGCTGATTGGCATCTGTCACTACCCCGGCAGGGTTGCCGCCAAACGCCTCTGTTGTAAAAGCATCTACTTGTTTAATTTTAACAGTGTTCATAGCAAATCGCCTCCTGGTAATTAACTACACTAGTGGTTTTAGATTGTGTTCGTTGACCTCTTTACTATCAACATTTTCAGTTTCTCTCACAGCCTGCATCAGCCTCTTTATTCCTATTTCAATTTGTTCGATTTCAGCAAAGGTATAATTTAACCTAATATGGGTATCACCTTGGGTGCCATCAGGATAGAAAACCTCACCTGGCAAGAATACAACTCCCTTTTTACCGGCATTGGCCACCAGTTTGTGCCTGACGATGTTGTCCGGCAGCCGGCACCAGATATAATAACCACCTGCCGGCTTATTCCAACTGGTTCCAGAAACCTTGTATTTTTCCAGTGCATGCAGCATATTATCCCTACGGTTAGCATACTCTGTCCGCAGTAAATGAAGATGCTGCTGATAACCGCCCCGGCGAATAAACGCATCGAGCAAGAGCTGCGCCGGTGTATTAACATGTAAATCGGTCATTTGTTTAAGCTGAGCAAATTTGGTCAGCACCTGCGGCACGGCTGTTACCCATCCTACTCGCAATCCTAAAAACAGCGACTTAGAAAAAGTACTTAAATAAATAACATAGCCATGGCGATCCAACGCTTTCAGCGGCGGAATAGGCGTACTATCATAATAAAGCTCACCATATGGATCATCTTCTACTATTGGCAATTGGTATTGATAAGCTAAATTCAAGAGTTGATACCGCCGCTGCAGACTCATGGTAACGCCTGATGGATTCTGAAATGTCGGAAGTGTATAAATAAACTTAGGCTTGTGGCGCACCAATAACGCCTCTAATACATCAGTACGCAGACCATCCTTATCAATTGGCACACCAATAACCCGCGCGCCGGCTGCCCGGAATATCTGAATTGCCCCGAAGAAAGTAGGCTCTTCTACAATAACAGTATCACCTGGCCGAATAAATATCCTTGCCACAAAATCCAGCCCTTGCTGCGAACCGGAAAGAATAACAATATCCTTCGCTGCTGCCACTATCTGGCGTTGCCGCAATAAGCTGCTAATACTTTCCCTAAATGGATAATATCCTTCAACTGAGCTGTGCAAAAACAGTTCATGGCCAGCGGTCAGAAATAATTCAGCCTGAATTTCCCGCATAGCCTCCAGTGGATATAAGCCCGGAGACGGAAAACCGCCGGCGAAAGAGATGATATCACTGCCACCTGAAATAGCCATAATATCCCCGATAACCGTGTCGTTGCTGGTAGCAATGGTTTCAGTAAAAAGTTGGTACCAGGGCAGCGGATTAATATATCCCGCCGCCAAAGTTGACTTATTTTCTACTTGCGACACAACTACTGTACCTTTTCCGACATAGGACTCCACCAGTCCGTCAGCCTTAAGCTCTTGATAGGCTTTGATAACCGTGCTGCGGTTAACCTCAAGCTCTTTAGCCAGACTGCGTTCAGGCGGCAACAACATACCTTCTGGCAACACATCGGAGAAAATCATATCTCTCAGTTGGTTTTTGATTTGTAAATACACCGGAGTATCGGCGTTTCTATTAATTGAGATGCGCATCAAAATCACTCTTCTTATAATAATCGGATTGGTACCATCCAATTATTATTTTAGCAGATTATTTGGTAAAGAAAACCACCAATTGGAATACTTTACAACCAACCAATGA
Organism: Bacillota bacterium; assembly: GCA_023443285.1. Classification (GTDB taxonomy): domain Bacteria; phylum Bacillota; class Negativicutes; order Sporomusales; family Sporomusaceae; genus Sporomusa. The sequence goes on along the minus strand of JAEZVB010000103.1, from coordinate 47,783 downwards.
CAAATAAAAACACCAGTTGAGCATTTTGCCCAAACTGGTGATTTCCCCAAGAAACATCGTACTAATTATTTTTTGGAATTAAGTCCGAGAAGCTTACATGACTGGTGGTAAAGACCTGCAACCCAGGCAACTCCCACCATTGCCAAAAGTAAAAATTCCTGTCCGTTCATACGAATGCACCTCCGTTTTATTTGAAGGCGGACATCCGGTTAGAAGGAGCTTCCCAGGGATTTTACTTCTAGAATTATTGAGCCTTTCTTTCATTTCAAAAGGTTCTGTCCTTCTAGCCCTACCAGGAAGTTATTCTTGTTGGTTGGCCGTAATACTTAAATTATACCACATCTTTCTGATTTTTCAACTATATATTCAATTATCCGCAACTAAATCTGTTTACTTCCCGGCAGAGTAAATCCCCGCCCCATAACTTCAGCGGCATCCTGAACGATCATAAATGCTTGTGGATCTGCTTCACTAACCAATTGTTTAATCTTGGCAATTTGCATTAAGCTGACAACAACAAACAGCACCTGTTTGGACTGACGGGTAAAGGCACCTTGTCCATTCAAAATGGTAACTCCCCGCCCCACCTCTTTTAGAATAAGTTCGACAATGGCATCCGTATTATAAGAAACAATAAACACAGTTTTCTTGCGATTAAAACCTTCAACCACTTTGTCGGTAAGATTGGCACTAATAAACATAGCAATCAATGTCAATATAGCTAACTTAAGACCAAATAGCATAGCTGCCACAAGCATGATGAGACAGTTAATAGCAAACCCTACCACCCCAAAGTTAAGCGAGTAGTACTTCTTTACAATAGCAGCAACAATATCAAGTCCTCCGCCGCTGCCGTTCACACGAAAAATAAGGCCGCTGCCGATACCGGCGACAACACCGCCTGTAATGGCTGAAATCAAGGGATCGTCAATAAGGTTAAGCTGTGACAAATAGCTGGTGGCATCAACTGCCAGTGAAAAAAGAATGGTTCCGTAAATCGTCCCAATTGTATACTCTTTACCCAAAAGCCGGTAGGCCGCATACAATAACGGAAGATTCATCGCCAGAATTTGCATACCAATTGGCAACCCAAAAAGAAAGTAAAAAATAATAGCCAGGCCGGAAACTCCACCACTCAACAGATGGTGCGGTACTAACAGCGCATTAATTGCTACAGCACTAATCAAACAGCCGATAGTTACCCACACATATTGATTAATCTTATTTTTCATATAACCCCCATACTTTATCACTTGTTACATACCAATCAAATTTTACCACACTATTAGAATGTCGTGAATATCTTTGGAAATATAAAGCTATGATCACTATTATATTATCCAAATATACACCATCCTAGTTCTCACTGCAAAAGAATGGGATTGCCCCACCATCGACTGTAATGACAAAGCCTTTGATTCTTCGTCATTACACCGATATCTGAAAGCAATCCCGCACATCCTGGTTTCTTTTAACTAAGTCCTAATGCTTTGCGTTTCTCCTCAATATGCTTCACATAGATTTCTACGGTTTTATCTGCACTTGTTTCTACCGTGAGCTTGCCCAGTCCCAATGTCTCGGTAGTTTCAGTCAGTGTCTTGACAACAAGATCACTGCCGGTAACTGACGGTACCGGGGCGACATGCACCAGCCAACCTAAGGCAATAGCAGTACAAGCGTCAGCAACCGCTTTTTGCTCCAGATATTCAGGAGCACCGATAACTAGTGGCAGCATATTGGTATCCACATCTAAGGCATCCGCAATTTCTTTTGCCGTCTGGGTCATTTTGCCGATGTCAACACAGGCACCATAAGAAAGTACCGGTGGAATGCCTAATGCTTTACAGACTTCCTTAAGTCCAGAACCACATTCCTCAGCAGCAGCCGGGTTGGTAAGCCCGGTATATTGCATAACAGCTGAGGTGCAGCCGCCGGAAAGTACCAGAATGTCTTTTTCAATCAAGCCCTTGGTAATCCGGAAGATATTACTGCCGCCTTGTCCATAACGGGCAGTGGTGCAACCGACAATGGTAGCAATACCCCGGATCTTGCCTGCAGCAATCGCATCAATCAGCGGTTTCCAGGACCCACCCAAGGCTTCCTTGACTGACTCGGTGCTAAAACCAATTACGCAGCCTTCGGAGACATGGGGCGGAATATAGACTTCCCGATTCTCAGCTTTGCGCTTGCCAAAGGCTTCGATAGCCATATCCAGAATTTTTTCCGCCTGTTTTCGCATTTCCTCAGGCTTAAACTCTACGACCTCAGTGTCTGGCATCCGAATAACCTCATGGGTGCTGACCATTCTAGTACCAAACCGCTTGGCATAAAGCGGCAGTGTAGGAATTGTACAGTTATAGTCAAACATAAAGAGATCAACAGCTCCGGTAGCAAGCAGATATTCTTCACTCAGCCACTCGCCTTCCTGACCGCCATATGCACTCATTTCACCGGTATCTTTATAGTTCAGCAGCTGCTGTCCTTCACAGACATGCCCCAGTACCTGCATACCTGATGCTCCCGCTTTTTTGGCTTTTTCCTGCCATTCAGGCATGGAGGCAAGTTCAATTACAATATGCGCAGTTAAGGGCATGTGGCCGTTAGTAATGATATTGACCATATCTTTTTTCAGTAAACCCATATTTTGCTTGGCCGTACGAATCTTCTGGGTACCCATTAGAATTTCCTGCAGAATATCAAGTGCAAACAATCCCTGATATTCGTTGATTACACCTAACCGAACCGAAGTCAGTAAAAAGTCAACCGGATCGGCATTGAGGTTTGTCATGCATTTGGTTTGGGCAAACCCCACCTCGCTAAAACCGCCCCCTGGATAGACATTGAGCTTACGCCATAGTTCCTGACGTTTAGGCGGAGCAAAGGCTTGCACTAAAGCCGACTCTTCCCAATAGGGTTTTCCCATATCCTCAAGTACCCAATTGGCAAAATTAACAGCAACCTTGTTAACATCTTCATGGCTATTAAGTCCAGCCATTTCGGCATATTTAAGAAGTTTTTCCTTATCCCTGATTTTGAGGCCGCTTTCCGGTTTCTCGGCAGCCGCCTTAAGCGTGCGTGCAGCCTGTTGTGCATGGAATATATTGGCTGATGTGCCAATAGTGACATGACGGTAGACAAAGTTTCTGGCTACCATAACATCGGCATCCACTCCACAGTTGCCACGCGGTGCTTTAGGACTTATTCGGCAGGGCCCGTTGGCACACAGTTGGCAGGATAAACCGGAAGAACAGAAGCTACAACGGATTTTCTCTTGTTGTTCAAAGCGATCAAATACATTAGTCAGACCTTGCGCATGTACATGTTGATACATTTCGCGCATAGCCGGATCAACAATCACATTTAATGGAAAACCGTCTTTGCTTTGATCATGAACCTTAATGTGTTCCCGTTGCCATTTATGTACTTCCGGCATCAAAGCAGGTACTTTTTCAATGTCATAATATTTTTTGGCATTCTGGTGAACATCAAAATGTTCATCCGGGTTATTTGTGCCACTGGCATCCCCTTTATTTAGGACTGATTCAACATCTCCGCGACTAGTAGCATCGTCGCTCTTGATAAGAGTAGTCATCTACAGTAATACCCCCTTTGGTTTCTTCGATTAGTTTGATACCAAACGAGGAAAACTATTACTGCCATTGGACTTATTTAGCTCAAAAATTAATATTTCTTGCTCCCATCCAGTCTATCTGGTAGAATTTTAATATTAGGGGGAATTCAAAAATGAAATTACTCAAAGAAATTGCTGACTGGGCATACAGTCTAGCTATAGCCTTGGTATTAGCCATTGTAATTAACGCCTTCGTATTTCAACCAACCCGTGTTGTGGGTAGTTCCATGGAGCCAAACCTTCACAACAACGATTATGTCTTTGTATCCAAGCTGTCCCATACCTTTGTCGGCACACCTGACTATAATGACATTGTGATTATTGACAGCCGAGTATTTAGGGAACGAAGCGTAAAGGACGATCTTGCCGATCCGGTCTCCACATACCTTAGCGTAGTCAAACTTGCTGATGTTGACAACCATATCTGGATTAAGCGAATTATCGGCAAACCCGGCGATACTATTGAGATTAAAGATGGTCATGTATACCGCAACGGCACAGCACTTGACGAACCTTATATTAAAGAGTCTATGCGCCCAGCCGCTCCCAAAAAGGTCATTGTACCACCAAGTCAAGTCTACGTAATGGGCGACAACCGCAATAATTCCAGCGATAGTCGTTATATTGGCCCAGTTCCTGTCAGTCATGTACTTGGCAAAGTAGTAATGGTGTTATAGAACAATCAACTAAGTCATAAGATTAAAAGAGTCGGTATCACTTTTTCTGTGATACCGACTCTTTTTAATCCCGCACCCGTATCATAGTCCATACGCCGATAGCCAGCAGCACTATCGTATATATAGCTAAAACCCCGATAGAAAGCCAGGGAATTTCCATCCCAGCGCCAATGGCTCTGAGCGCATAGGTTGCGTGGGTTAATGGCAGCAAATCAATAACCCACCTAATTGCGACAGGCAATCGATCCGGCGAAAAAAAAGTCGCACATAAAAACGACATGGGTAAAAGCACATAGGTAGTGAAGCTAGCCATGTCCTCATGGGAATTTATCAGCATAGCCGCCACCAGTCCCATGGCAGCAAACAACAAACAAGTCAAGGATAAGGTCACTATAAAAGCGGCACTCACCGCCAGCTTAGCGCCAAATACATATGCCAATACAAAAATCACTGCACAGGAAATAAGTCCTCTTAACGCCCCAGCTAATACCTTACCGGCAACAAATGAACCCGGGCTGACCGGCGCAATCAAATACTCCTCCAGCGTCTTATGGTACAAACGGCTCATATTAAGCGGCGAACCAACTGCACTAAAACTAATATTCATGGCATTTAGCGCCATAATACCGGGAAGAATAAAATCAAGATAGTTACCACCATTGACCGGAAGACTACGTCCCACCCCCCAGCCAAAAGCCACTAAATATAATACCGGACTTATCATCCGGGACAAAACAAACTTGACCAGACGCCGGTTTAACACCACCCAGTCCCGCCAAAATACTGTATATATATCTTCCAATCGCAAGTGTTCTCCAACCTTTCCTGGTTCCGCTTTAATCCTAATTAACCTTAAACGAATAAAATAACTAAGGTATATAATCCCTTTAAGATTATATACCTTATACTATGGCCGTCCAACTATGCTTCTGTCAAGGATAATTTTACAATATCGCGTCATAACTCAAGACCAAACAGCGTTCTTCCAAAACTCCTTTGTACGTGTTATGTCCAGATGTACCGGAATCAACGGCTTTTTATCCCGCTGAATACCGGGCAAGTCGGTTTTGACTGTAGGTTTATTACTACCAGGAAATTTGCTATGAGGCACTTGTGTATATGAACTTCCCATGACCTCACCTCCTCCACACACTGCATATTCTCCTTTATTATATGCAAGTATGGTTTGGAGTATCCTACATATAAGGCCTACACTTACTTATGGCTAAACTAAGGGCAATACCTCACTTAATGAGATATATCCAGCGCCGCTGGCTCATACTGCTCATGCTGCATCTTCGATACCAACCTAGCTCCCAAATAGGCCAGGCTGGAAGCCCGAAAGTGAATCCACTGCCTGCGAGGCATACCACTTGTAACTGGCAAGACTTTATTAATAAAATCGACTAATATTGGGCGCAACAAATGAAAATCAATTAAAAATCCATCATGCCCATGTGGGCTGTCAATAACCGCAAAATCGGCTCGCACTCCTACACGTCGCATAGTTTCAGCTAGTTCTTGTTGCTGATGCGGCGGATATAAAATATCGGAACTTACGCCCACTACCAGCACCCGCGCATCAATACGTGCTAAGGCTGCTTCATAGGATGCATACCCAGCACTTATATCAAATAGGTCAAGTGCTCGCAGTAGATAAAGATAGGAGTTGGCATCAAACCTTTTGACAATACTTGCGCCCTGGTGATCCAGATAGTTTTCTACCTCAAACTGCCCACTGCGGGTACGGCGGCCAAATTTATACGCCATAGACTTTTCACTTTGATAGGTAATCATCCCTAGTGCCCGGGCAGCCGCCAATCCCTTTTCCGGTCCTATTCCGCCATAGTAATCGCCGTTTTTCCAGTTAGGGTCAAGCATAATCGCCTGACGGCCTACGCGGTTATAGGCTATAGCTTGTGTCGCAGAATAACCGGGAGCGGCAATTACAACAACAGAATCCATAAATCCCGGATAGTTCACCGCCCACTCCAGCGCCTGCATTCCACCCATTGAGCCACCAACTACCATCGCCAGATGGCCAATGCCGAGTTTATCTAGCAAACGTTTTTGTACCTGTACAATATCTTGAATGGTAATATCAGGGAATTTCATCCCATAGGGCCTATCAGTAGCCGGATCAAGCGAAGCCGGGCCGGTGGTTCCCTGGCAACCACCCAATACATTAACACAAATGACAAAAAACCGGTCAGTATCAATCGGTCGCCCTGAGCCGATTAACGGCTCCCACCACCCCCGTTCGTCATATCGATCATGAGATGCCGCATGGGTATCACCAGTCAAGGCATGGGCAACCAAAATAGCGTTGTCAGCGGCAGCGGATAGCGTGCCGTATGTTTCATATGCCACAGTAACATCAGTCAGACAACCACCCTGCTTTAAGACAAGCGGATTTTCCTGACTGGCTACCTGTGCTATTGTAAGCTGTTGCCGCCATTTAAAGCCCGAAAAAAAGGTAACCACCATACTCTATAGCCTCCTTTCGCATTCGTTAAGTACAGCAATTAAAAATGCCCCCTCAAATAAGAGGGGGCATTTACTCTACGTCTAATCCCCTCTCATCTCCCAGGAATACGCTCTGCTTCCTGCTGGAATTAGCACCACTGCATAAAAATGCCGGTTGCCGGGTGTCATCGGGCCAGTCCCTCGACCTCTCTGGATAAGAGTTAGCTATTAAATTATTTAGTATTGTATACATGATACTCAAGTGAAAAACATTTGTCAAGTCCAGCCTGTACTCTTGTTACAACTTAGTCCATCATTTCAAGAAAAGCCTGCACTCTTGTTTTAATTTGTTCCACATCGCCTTGAGAATAATCAGTCTCAACCTGCAGGAACGGAGTGTCTCCGTTTTTCTTTAAGAAATCTTTGATTACCCGGCTCTCTACATTATAAGTATGGCATCCCTGCCAAGTGATATCAACCACTCCATCGATACTATATTCTTTAATCAATTTGGCCAAATTCTCAAGGCGAATAGGATTAGGACTCATACAGGAACAAGGAGTTGCCAGATACTTCTCGGCAATAGCCTCCAGCGGTGGTTTGGTTTCATCAACAAGTGTAACAAACTGCTTCATGCCTGAGCAATTCTCAATATAAACAACAGCGGCACCACAGTCTTCAATGATCTTAATGACCTTCTCCGAGCCTACGCCTGTTGGCACCCCGGTAACCAAAATGCGTTTGGCTCCCTTAGGCATAGCAGCCTCGCCTTTTTTGATACTTTCTTTCATATCATTGGTAATTTCCTTAATCTGTTGGACAAAATCAGCCCGGTCAGTAACAAAATTCCGTCCCCACATAAGTTTTAAAAAGTCCTGGCCGGTCATAGGCACAGGGTCATGTTTCATACACTCAGCCAATTCCTGCATCAGGCGGCGTTCTTCATTAAGCACCTCTATGGCTTCCCTGAGCTTGTCGTCGGTAATTTGAGTCCCTAGTTCTTTTTCCAACAGTTCCTTCAAGATTCTCACTTCATTTAGCCAATATGCCTTATCACTATCATCCAGATAGGTCTGCGGCAATTTCATAACATGCACAGGTTTAAAGGTATTCATGAGCTCAAACATCTTCTTTTTGCCATCACAGGTTGTTTCACCAATAATAAGGTCTGAATAGAGAAAGTACGGACACTTATCTGTTACCGCAAAACCATACGACGATTTGATGAGCGGACAGAAATTGCGCGGCAGTGTTTTTTCTCCATCAGGAATAGCTTCCTCCTTGGTAGCGCACAAAGCAAAGCCCAGTGCATCAGCAGCCAGTACAAGCTCCTGCGGCGCATAAACACAATAAAACCCTACTACCTTCTTTCCTGTTTCTTTAATACTTTTGAGCATAGCAAATGCATCAGCCATAATCTTTCCCCCATTTATCTATAGTCTCATTTGATTTGAACGGCATCCCAAGCGTACAAGGCGGCACCGATTGACCCGGCAAATATCGCCTGCTCATGAGTAATTACCGGCAGCCCCAGCCGCGCAGCAAGCTCGCGCCCGAGTGACTGATTCTGTGCAACCCCACCAGTAAAAGCAACTGGCGGCGTTGGCTGAATACCTGCAGCCATAGCGGCTACCCGGTTAGCGATGGAAGTATACAGCGCGCCAATGATTGCCTCTCTGGCAACACCACGGTTTACCAGCCCAATAACCTCGGATTCAGCAAATACGGTACACATCGCATTAATTGTACATTCCTGATTGGCTGCACCAACTTCAATTTGACCGATCTCAGCCACATCAAGCCCTAAGGCGTTCGCCATAACCTGCAGAAATCGCCCTGTTCCAGCAGCGCATTTGTCATTCATAATAAAATCAAGAACCTTGCCATTGCTATCGATCTGGATGGCCTTGGCATCCTGTCCGCCAATATCAAGCACAGTATTAGCCTCAGGCAACAGGTAGGACGCGCCGCGAGCATGGCAGGTTATTTCCGTCATGGCTTTTGTCACAAACGGCAGATGAAAACGTCCGTAACCAGTTCCAACCAGGTAGGCAGGTGTGTTGATTTGCTGTCCGGCAAGTGCCTCTGCCAGCAAACTAGCCGCTTGTTCCTTGGGATTCCAGCCGGAAGGGCAACTTAGATTTTTCATATATACGCCATTATACAAGCTTAGCTTAATGGCTGAAGAGCCTGCATCAATACCGGCGACTACTATTTGTTTCATAAACCACCCATCCAGTTTATATAGATTAATTATTGTATATTAGCATAAATATTCTATGTATTATTCGCCGACAGATTGCTTATTCCTGCCTTTGTATGACCAAATAAAAAACAAAAGCATTCCAGCGCGAAATGAAATGCGCACTGGAATGCTAAATATTTTACTAGTACTTTGGCTTTACTCTTCACCAAACAGCGGTGTAGACAAATAACGTTCCCCGGTGTCCGGCAGAATAACGACAATGTTTTTCCCTTTGTTTTCCGGACGTTTTGCCAGTTCAGCAGCCGCGTAAAGCGCTGCGCCGCTGGAGATGCCGACAAGCAAGCCCTCAGTAGTAGCAGCATCTCTAGCTGACTGAAAAGCCTCATCGGTCTCGACTTTGAAGATTTCGTCAATTACCTTGGCATTGAATACGTCTGGTACAAAACCAGCGCCAATTCCTTGAATCTTATGCGGTCCAGGATTGCCGCCCGATAATACCGGTGAGTCGACCGGCTCAACCGCAACAGCTTTTATCCCAGGTTTACGCTGTTTTAGCGCCTCGGCAATACCGGTAATCGTACCGCCGGTGCCTACGCCACCAACAACAATATCAACACTACCATCGGTGTCGCGCCAAATTTCTTCCGCGGTTGTTTTCCGGTGTATTTCAGGATTGGCCGGATTTTTGAACTGTTGCGGAATCCATGCATTAGGAGTGGTCTTCTGGAGTTCTTCAGCACGTTCAATTGCGCCTTTCATGCCTTTGGCACCAGGAGTAAGATCAAGCTGAGCTCCTAATGCTTTGAGCAGCTTGCGCCGTTCAATACTCATGGTTTCCGGCATGGTGAGAATCAGTTTATAGCCACGGGCGGCCGCCACAAACGCCAAGCCAACACCAGTATTACCACTGGTAGGTTCAATAATAACAGTATCTTTATTGATAATTCCTTTGTCTTCAGCATCTTTAATCATGGCATAGCCAATGCGATCCTTAACACTGCCAAGCGGATTAAAGTATTCCAGTTTGGCAATAACTTTTCCGCCTACTTGTCTTTTGGCACCATAATTCTTGAGTTCTAGTAGCGGTGTATTCCCAATGAGTTCTGTCAGACTTCCATAAATCTTAGCCATAATATCCATCCCCTTAACTTTGATTAATAATATATTACCCTTGTATACAGCAAATAAGTAGAGCATACCAGTAAAACAAAAGGAGGCAATCGAAGCTGACTCAGCGATCGATTGCCTCCGGTTTTCCGGTCAGCAAGAAATATTTATCTCGTGGATTTATACTAGCACGAATACAATTACCTGTCAACCAATTTATTTCAATTACAGTTTTGGGGTAATTTTTTCTTTAAACAGTTGTTTACCATCTTTCATCTCTAGAACAACTGCGCTCTTAATCGGATTATGATTGGCGTCAATTGTCATCATACCGGTGCTCAGTTGCAGATTTTTGGTTTGTTCTAATGCTTCACGAATTTTTTCAGGGTCGGTACTGTTAGCCCGTTTAAGAGCATCAATCAGAAGTAAACCTGCATCATAGCCGAGAGCTGAGAAAACACTAGGCTCTTGGTTATACTCTTTCTTATAGGCTTCAATGAATTTGACTACATTAGGATCAGTATCTTGCGAAGAATAGTGACTGCTGAAGAATGTATTATTAAGAGGAGCTGCTCCGGCAATTTCTACTACCTTTGCATCATCCCAGCCATCAGTTCCAAGGAATGGCATAGTCATGCCCATTTCGCGCGCTTGCTTGACAATTTTACCTACTTCTTCATAATAGGCTGGCAAGAATACTACGTCAGGATTCATAGCCTTAATCTTAGTAAGGGTGGATTTAAAATCTTGGTCTTTTTGCAAGAACGCTTCCTGCCCTAAAATCTTACCACCATTTTTCGTGAACACTTCGGTAAAGGATTGGGCAAGACCCTTCGAATAGTCGGAACTGCTGTCAATATAAATGGCTGCCGTTTTCACTTTCAGAGTATTGCTGGCAAAGTTAGCCATAATTGTACCTTGCAGTGGGTCAATAAAGCACGATCTAAAAGCATAGGGGCGAGTTTTACCGTTATCAACCGTAATTTTTTCGCTAGTACCTGTGGGTGTAATTACCGGAATTTTATTATCTTGTGATACTTGTAAAGTAGCTATCGTATTGGAACTGGTTGCCGGTCCAAATATGGCTACTACTTTATCCTGGGTAATCAACTTGGTAATTGCATTGGTAGCCTCAGCTGCCTCTGACTTGTTGTCAGCCAATACTAACTTAATCTGTTTGCCTAGAACGCCACCAGATGCATTTGCTTGTTTGATGGCCAATTGAATACCGTTAACCGCTTGTTTACCATAGTTGGCCACGCCGCCTGTTAACTCAAAGTTACCGCCAATTTTGATTTCGTTGGCCGCTTCCTGTTTAGCGCCACCGCCGCAACCGACCAAAGCGCCAGCCATAAGCAATGTGCTTATCGCCACTGCCAATACTTTTTTTCGCATGTTTTCTCCCATCCCCTCTTTTTTCCTCGCGCCAACCACTCCGCTTCATTTTTACTGTTCCGTTCGCCTGGAGTGTACTGTACTGAGGAATGTACTTTTTCTACTCTAATAGAATATACACCTTTACAGGTTTATTGTCAATGGAGTTTTCCTATTCCTTTATTCCAGCATCATCGTCCGTACACAGGATACATTTGGCTGGGGATCAAATAAAAACAGCGATGAACCTTTATCCGGTTTCACCGCTGCCAAAAATTAAATTCCGTCACCATTAAGGCCTGTAAGTTTGCCGACCCGATATTTCTCTGTTCTCTCGACCTGCGTAATCTGGCCTGCCTGGATTTGGATAGCCACCTTGCCAAACTCCATACCGCTGACCGACTGCAAAATCCGTGTCTTGATACTGCCGTCAGAAGTTGGTTTGCTTGCACCCTTAGCTGGCTTCTCACCAATCCGGATTTTTTCAAGCTTTTCCATTTGAATGATTCGCGCATCCTGAAGTACCAAAGTAATCGAGCCAAAGCTTATATCAGTTATGGCTTGTTCAATAAGAACAAGCACTTCCTCTGTTATCCCTTTACTCATTCCGCAATCCCCTCTAACCTGCTAAGCACGTTTTGCCCGGTAACCATGAGTCTCCGAAACGCTCCGGCCAATACCCGTAATTTTACCAGTTATACATGCACGGCAGTGAGCCGGCGTGTCATTAATACAAATTTTCCCTGGGTAAAGAATATATTTCTCCCGATATTCTCCTTCTGTGACATTAGGCATAACAACGTTAGCCCCCCGTTGCAAGGCCAGCACTCGTCCCTGCGGGTTCAGTGACTCCATAGCTGTTGTAGCCGGAATATTAATGTCAGGCAGCAAGAGGCGAATCAGCGCCATGACTTTGGTGCTAAGTTCAAACGTACCACCTGCTTCTTCAGCCAGCGGCGTATCAGGATTAGGAATAAACGGGCCTACTCCAATCATATCCGCATCTATTTCTTTAAAAAAGAGAATGTCGTCAGCTAATGACTCCACTGTTTGTCCCGGAATACCGACAAGGCAGCCTGTACCAAGCTCATAGCCCAACTCTTTTAAATCGCGCAAACATCTTACCCGGTTATCCCAGCTCATACCTGGATCAAGTTTTTCGTACAGTTCTTTGTCTGTTGTCTCAATTCTTAGAAGATAGCGGTCAGCGCCCGCATCGCGATAGGCCTGATACACTTGCCTTGATTTCTCACCAACACTCAGTGTGATAGCGAGACCCAGTTCTTTGATTTTTTTGATGATATATACCATTTTGTCAACATCAAACCATTCATCCTCACCAGACTGCAACACCACAGTACGGTAACCATACGCTTTAGCTTTTACGGCAAAATCTATAATCGTCTCTAGTTCCAGACGATAGCGGCTAACATTACTGTTATCACGCCGCAAACCGCAATACAAGCAATTTTGCTTGCACTTATTGGAAAATTCAATAAGACCACGTAAATGCACTTCATCGCCCACATACTTTTGGCGCACCCGGTCGGCGGCAGCAAACAACATATCCTCATGCTTGTCATCTTTTAGTAAAGTAACAAGTTCCTCTTTAGTAAGTTCATGGGTTGTTTCCGCTTTATTAATTAGCGCCTCAATATCGCTACGATTATTCACAGGCTTACCACCTTCCTATTGACACCCAAATTTTCCTTTTAAATCATCATATATGGTTTTTTTCACAGCGTCAACAAAAAATATATGCAATACTTTTAGAAACTCTATTGACAAACCAGCTATAGCTATGCAAGAATAATATTCAATAAAATCCTAACTGAATACTGAAACTTATCAAGAGTGGTCGAGGGACTGGCCCAATGACACCCAGCAACCGGCATTTTATGCAAGGTGCTAATTCCAGCGGAGCAATCCGGAAGATGAGTTATTTGCGCATATTGGCGACTCTTCTTGCGGAAGAGTCGCTTTTTATTCTACCCTTTAGGAGATGATAGTATATGAAAATTTCTACCCAAGTTGTCCAGGCTGGACTAGTAACTGACAAAACTACCGGAGCGATCAGCACCCCTATTTATCAAACAGCCACTTTCCGCCATCCCGAACTTGGTCAAAGTACCGGTTATGATTACTCTCGCACGCAAAATCCCACCCGCAAAGCTGTAGAAGAAGCTCTGGCAACATTGGAGGAAGGTCACACAGGTTTTGCTTTTGCCTCCGGTATGGCAGCAATTACGACTTTACTCATGCTCTACCGCCCTGGCGATCACCTCATCATTACTGAAGATTGCTATGGAGGAACCTACCGGCTTCTGGGCAAACTCTTTACTCAGTTTGGGTTGTCTGCCACTTTTGTAGACACTAGTGACATAAACCAGGTACACCAAGCCCTGCAGCCGTCCACCAAGGCCATCCTCCTGGAGACACCCACTAACCCGCTGATGAAAATCGCCGATATTAGGGCGATAGCAGCACTAGCCTGCGAAGCCAACTCTCAGCCTATTCACGTTATTGTTGACAATACCTTTCTGTCACCCTATCTGCAACGCCCCCTGACACTTGGTGCTGATATTGTCATCCACAGTGGCAGTAAATACTTGTCTGGCCACAACGATGTGATCTGCGGCCTAGTAGTCGCTAAAGATCCCGCTCTCTGCGAACAAATAGGCTTTATCCAAAATGCCACCGGCGCTATCCTCGGCCCACAGGATAGCTGGCTGCTATTGCGCGGCCTAAAAACCTTGGCAGTTCGCATACGCCAACAAGAGAAAAACGCTCTGGCTATTGCCAAATGGCTTACCACACACCCCAGCGTCACCAAGGTGTATTACCCGGGCTTAGCAGATCATCCTGGCAGAGATATTCAAGAGTCCCAGGCCTCCGGTTATGGCGGTATGTTATCCTTTGTCGTCGACCATCCCCGCCTGCCTGCCCAGCTTCTTCGCAAAGTAAAGGTTCTCCAGTTTGCCGAAAGCTTAGGAGGTGTGGAATCCTTAATTACCTTTCCCGCTGCCCAAACTCATGCCGACATTCCGGCCGATGTTCGTGAGCGTCTGGGCATCAGCGACTGTTTACTGCGCTTATCTGTCGGTATTGAAGATGTTGAAGATATCATTGCAGACCTGGCGCAGGCGCTTGAAATATAAAGCATTACAGCTAAATCAAAATATATGAATAAGGGTGATACTATGACAAATGCTCGAATCGACTTTGATACCTTGATTGCGCGGCAAAACAGCGGAAGTACCAAGTGGGATGATGCCGCCGCCCTCTTTGGAGCAGAGGACGTACTGCCTTTCTGGGTGGCCGACATGGATTTCCCCTCTCCTCCGGCTATAACTGAAGCTCTCACCGCCCGGGTGCAACACGGTGTTTTTGGCTACCCTTCGCCTCATTCCTATGCTTATGATGCCGTAACAGCCTGGCTGGAAAAACGTCATAATTGGAAAACCCAACCGGCTTGGATGGTAAGCACTCCCGGCGTAGTAACTGCGCTGACCTTGGCAATCCATGCCTTTACTAAGCCAGGAGATAAAATTATTATTCAGTCGCCGGTGTATCCGCCTTTCTTTTCCAGTATACAAAGCCAAAATCGCATTATCGTAGAAAACCCGCTAATTTATGATAATAACCAGTATCACATGGATTTTGAAGACTTACAAAAAAAAGCGCCTGATGCCAGCATGTTGGTTTTGTGCAGTCCACACAATCCGGTTGGCCGAGTTTGGACGCAGCCAGAGCTAAATAAATTGCTTACTATTTGCCTAGAAAACAATGTATTAATCGTGACTGATGAAATCCACAGCGATCTGGTATATTCCGGATATCATCATATATCACTGGCCTCCTTGACAACTGACAGCACCAATAAAATAATAACGCTTATCGCGCCAAGTAAAACCTTTAACACCGCCGGTCTGTATACCTCCATTGCAATCATTCCTGATGATAAACTGCGCACCCATTTTTCTCAAATTCTCCAACAATTAAGTATCAACAAAAGCAATGTATTTGGCATCACCGCCCTAGAAGCGGCTTACCGCTATGGTGAGCCTTGGCTTGATGAACTGCTGCTTTACCTTGAGGACAATGCTCAGTATCTGACACAATATATCACTGCCAATATTCCTGCTATCCATGTTGACAAACCACAAGGCACTTATTTGGTTTGGCTGGACTGCCGCAAATTAAACCTATCCCAGCAGGAGCTTGTCCGGTTCTTTGCACAAAAAGCAAGGGTAGGCCTCAACGATGGTGCGACTTTTGGTCAACAAGGCACCGGCTTTATGCGCCTTAATTTTGGCTGCCCGCGTCCGCTGTTAGCAGAAGGGCTTAAGCGAATTGCCCAAGCAGTCAACCAGTTATCTTAAAGAAGTTAAACTACCATAATTTGGATATAGCCAATAGTTGCTTATTACTCTCTTTTCGCTGCAGCTATTGGCTCTTTTCATTGTCCAACCCACCCCTGCCCAAAGCCCTTAATTTCTTGTATAATAAAAATAAGATTTTTTTAAAAAAACTAATATCCTTACTGATAACTTCGCATGGTAGAGGTGATTGACTTATGGATTGTGAACTTGATCTTATTTCTTCGGGAAATAGCTGTAAGGATTCCCGTTTACTATTGTTTTATGAAGACGAGCTTTTAGTAAAAGAACAAGCTGATAGGATCCTCCTTCCTTCCATGCAAGATATCAGCCTCCTGAATCTCAAAACAACTACTGTACAATACAGTGGTTCACAAAATGGCAATACCTATTATGCGGCAAATTTATGTGAAAAAGACCAATATAACGGTTTTTCCTATAAAAAACTACGGCAGCTATCCGGCCATATTGCCGACGATTGCTTTGAAATGACCTACCGCGCTTTTCACATAATGAACTGGTTAAAAACTAACAAATTCTGCGGTTGCTGCGGTAACGTTACGCAAGTTACTCAGGCACCGCAGGAGCTTGCAGTGCAATGTCCAGCGTGCGGCCATATTGTCTATCCACGTATTTCACCAGCAATTATCGTAGCCGTGGTTAACGACGATAAAATTTTGCTGGCACGTTCCAGTCGCTTTCCGGCTGGACGCTACAGTGTGATCGCTGGCTTTGTTGAACCTGGCGAAACACTGGAAAACTGTGTAAGAAGAGAACTACAGGAAGAGGTTGGCATTGAAGTCGACAATATTGAATATTTCGGCAATCAGCCTTGGCCATTCCCGGATTCACTGATGATTGCTTTTACCGCTGAGTATTCAAGCGGAGAAATCACCATTGATAATGACGAGATCGTAGCTGCTGACTGGTTTTCTTCAGATGCTTTGCCTAGTATTCCCCCTAAAGGCAGCATCGCGCGCCAATTAATTGAATGGTTTCTTGAAAAACAGCGATAAAGTTTATACGCCTGCTACTATATACTAACCTTTTGTTAAATGCATGTTTAGCGCAAAAAGGAGCCGTGTTGAAACGCAAGAGTTTCTGCACGGCTCCTGAACTGTTAACCCCATTAAGATGCTCTACGATATTCTCCTATTTGTCTACTATCCTAAAGTACTATTTTTTAGTTATAACACAAACTTCAATTAGGTTCGGCAGCTATATGCGGAACTTGGCGACAGCTGTCTGCAGGCCCTGTGCCAGCGCTGCCAGTTCCCGACTGGAGGTGGAAATCTCCTCCATGGATGCCAGTTGTTCTTCTGTTGCTGCCGACACACTCTGTGCCTCTCCAGCCGATTTCTTACTGAGTTCATCAAATTTCCTGACTGACCCGACGATTTGCTGACTTCCTGTCGCCATCTGCTGAATGGCCGCCGACATCTGCTTGACTTGATCTGATACTTCGTTTACCAAGTCAGCAATTTCTCTGAAAGAAACTCCTGCCGCATTGACTACCTCGGCGCCGGTTTTTACTTCCCGTGTTCCGCTACTCATTGCTTCCACAGCTTTATCTGTGTCAGTCTGTATTTCGCCAATCAAGGAAGCAATTTTCTTTGCAGCTTCATCTGATTGCTCGGCCAATCTTCGAACTTCTTCCGCTACAACCGCAAAGCCTCGTCCCTGTTCCCCCGCCCGCGCCGCTTCAATCGCTGCATTGAGCGCCAGCAGGTTGGTTTGCCCGGCAATACCTGAAATAGCGTCTACAATTTGGCCAATCTCCTTGGAGCGTTCGCCCAATTTGGCCACCACTTGCGCTGACGTGTTAACAGTAGTTTCAATATTACTCATCTGACTAACTGCCTTGTCCACCGCTGCGCCGCCGTCTTTGGCTTTGCCTGCCGCTTGCTCCGACTGACCGGAAACCAAATTGGCATTGGCGGCGATTTGCTCAATTCCCGCCGACAATTCTTCTACTACTGCAGATGTATCTGTTGCCGCCGCCAGTTGCGCATTAGCACCTTCTGCAACCTCAGTCATGGAAATAGCTACTTGATTAGAGGCTTGCGCTGATTGCTCGGCACTGGCAGTAAGTTCTTCACTGGAAGCGGCCAATTGTTCAGCATCAGAATGAATTTGTTTGATTAATTCCCGAACATTTTGAGTCATCTGTTCAAAACTCTTTGCCAGACGCCCGATTTCATCATTGGAGTTAATATCCAAACTAGACTGGGACAAATCGCCCCCCGCGATTTTATTAGCGGCTCCTTCCAAAAGAATAATCGGCCTGGCGATTTGACGAGCGACCCAGATGATGATTATTGCCGTAATGATTAATACAATAAGAATTGTCATTAATGAAATCCATGTCAAAGCCACTAACGCTTCCGTTACTTCCGCGACCGGCACACTCACAGCTAATGACCAGCCAGTACTTTTGACCGGAGCAAATCCCACCATTTTCTGCACACCATTATATTCGTAGGTGGTTGTTCCCGATTCTCCCTTTATCATGCGTTCGGCATTTTGCCGCAATGCCGGCGGAAGTTTTTCGTTCTTGGCAGGATTGTCCTTCATCACAAGGGTTTTATCGGGATTGGCAATCGTTAATCCATCACTTTTGAGCATATAGGCGTATCCCGTCTTGCCAATTTTTACTTCTCCGGTCTTTCGAGACACTTCGTCCAGACTAACGCTACCGAAGAATACTCCTGTTACCTTTCCGTCCAACTTAACAGGAACGGCAACCACCGCCACCAGTCCGCCTGTCGCCGGGGATACTACCGGGTCGGAAACAGCAGCTTCCCCCTTCATTGCTTTTTGAAAATACTCGCGTGTACCAAGATTGACACTAACTCCCTTTGAGTCAATCGCAATACCAGAAGGAGCAATATAACCCAAAGTTTCATAACGGCCGTTATTCTTGGCTGCTTGCACCAGAAACGGTTTTATGTTATCCAAATTTCCAGTCTGCAGGACAGGTGCTAGTGCAATCCCAGCCATTTCAAGCTTATGTCCCTCAACCCAATCATTGATATCATTAGCTGAAACAGTAGCCAATGTAGCAATTTCCTTAACAAGATTATCGGAAATTGCTTGTCGCGCCTTCCAATAGTTTAGTCCGCCCAAAGTTACCATAGCAATAATAAAAATTAGTAGAATGATAACGGTTAACTTAGTCTGGATACTTTTCATAGTAAATTAGCCCTCTTTTCCTTAGAATTTTTCAAAAGATTGGTTATATTCATTTTATTCTATAATTCTGCAACCGTCTACAAAAATACTCTATTTTAACTGAATATTTCCAAAATACAATTAACTCCAGGTTAGCCAAACTCTAACCTGGAGTTAAATCCTTATATCAACGTTTAACCAGCTATGCTACGCTGGCGAAAATAATCCCCCCTTAACCAAAAGGCATCTCATTCCCTTTCCAGGAACGAGATGCCTTTTATGTGTTTTTACTTATCAAATTTTACTGTTGTTGCTGATTACTTAATTTAGTTTCTGATGTAGTACTCACGCGGCTATTGAGTTGGGCAATATGGCGATCCATGTCTTGGGACATTTGCTCAAACATGGTCTGCGCGGCTTGGTCATCAGTGGATGCAGCAAAAGTAGCATATGTACCTTTGGCGGCTTCAGCAGCAGCTAGAGCCTTCTCTAAGTCTTTCTTTACAGTCATAACGTAGCCTCCCAGTCGATATTTTGGAATACTTGCATATTGTTTACTGGTTAGCTTTTATTATGCGTCACTACTCTTATTACTATATTTTGAGTGGGTTTTATTATTAATAAACAGTTGACCTTTTGAATCAATCCCGGCATAGGTTACCTCAGAAATATCGGTAATATTTCTGTCCGCTAATTCTTGTTCTAACCAATCCGTTGAGCGCTTTTGCCTACGCAGATTACGCTCAATAATTTCGCCATCCATGATTAGTTCCACGGGAAACACCGGATCAGGCAGGTGAATATTAAAATCACTTTTGGTTATAGGCTGATAGTCTGCCTTTTTTATTACACTTAAATCACCTGTGGTTTCTAAAATTGCATATTGCACTTCGGAAGGATCTAATACTCCTTGCTGGCGTAAATGTCCATGCAGCTCATCAAGATCATACCGTAGGTTATGCATGTTTTCTTTGACAATTTTCCCATTTTCTATTACAACTGTCGGCGAACCGTCAATTAATTTTCGCAAGGGACGGCTTTTTATCGTAACAAGTGAAACCAGGTAAGTAAGGGTCACAAATACGACAAGATCATAATAATGGTTCCACACTTTATCAGCATCGGCTGCCGCAATATTGGCAGCAAGCGAGCCAATGGTAATCCCGCTGACATATTCATAGAAAGTCAGTTGGCCGACCTGTGTTTTACCAAGTATTCGTGTAAAAACTAGCAGACCGATAAATACCAGCGAAGTCTGCCAAGTATCGCGGATAAAATCCTGCAATTCCATAATTTGTATCCCCTTTGCCAAGCCATATGTCTTTAGGCTGTTCAAAGGGCAAAAAAATATTCCGTTGGTGCCAGATGCTATGCTATTGCGTTATGATTAGCGCTTCATTTAGAGTGGGAAAATTCCAAACAGGACTGCTGAGATAGTCATTACAACGCTTGCCGCCCACAAGTAGGGGATAGAAAACCGCTGGTGGTCACCAAACTCAATTTCCGCCAACGCCACCAGCAACAAGGGGCTAGGTGTAAGCAGACTTACCGGAAACCCGGTTGTCATTTGACCCAATAATGCAGCTTGACCGATTTGCAGCTTAGAAATTCCCAGCATGCTGCCCATTTCGGCCACTACTGGCAATATGCCAAAATAGAATGAATCAGGATCAAACAATAGACTAAGCGGCATTGCCGCCAAACCCAGTGCAAACGGGATGTGGCTTGCTAACTCCTTCGGAATAAAATCGACTGCGGTTTTTGCCATGGCAGCAGTCATACCTGTTTGTGAAACAATACCAATAAATGCTCCAGCAGCGAGCAGAATACTGGCCATCATCAAAGCAGCTTTGGCATGTGAGCTTACGCGTTCTTGTTGCTCATTAGGATTCGGATAGTTCACCAAAAGCGCTATTGCCGTGCCTGCCATGAAGGCTACTGCCGGCGGAACCCAGCCGGCAATCATACTTCCCATAATGCCCACGGTTATTGTCATGTTAAGCCAGATCAAATGCGGCCGGTGAAGCAGTTTTTCTTTATCTGTTAGCTCGCGCTTTATAACTATGTTCTGATTTCCTTTATTACGGCTGTATCCCAGCCGTTTAGCTTCTTTTTTACCCAGCCACCAGCCTATTACAATGGCAAACATTATCCCAACAAATTGTACCGGTAACATGGGAATAAAGATATCCATGATAGGTACTTGCAACGAAGCAGCCGCCCTCATAGCCGGACCCGTCCAGGGGATAAAGCCCATGACTCCTGCTCCGAGACTTGTGAGGCAGGCCAAGATGCGTTTATCCATATTCACTTGTTTGTAGACAGGCAACAACGTCGAAACAGTAATCAGGAAGGTTACCGCACCCGCTCCATCCAAATGAGTAATCATTGCAAGGCAGACTGTCCCTATGCCAATTCTTACAGGATCATCGCCGACAAAAGCTAATGTCTTATCAATAATAGGGTAAAACATGCCGGCATCCTTCATAACCCCAAAATAGAGAATCACAAATACAAAGGTGGCCGCGACAGGCGCAATATTTCGTATTCCTTCGATAATAAACTTGCCGGCATCAAGCCCATAGCCACCAGCTAAAGCCGCTATCACGGGTACAACACTTAACGCAACCATTGGCGACATTTTTTTTGAGATAATTACAGCCAATAACGTAATTATAGTTATTAGACCGAGTAATGCCAGCATTCTTCCATCTCCCAACACAGCTACAAAAATTACATCAAATAACAAATATCTATCATCAATAGTACATTTCTTGCTTGGCAAAGTAAATATAAATTCCCGTAAACAAATGCTACGGGAATTTATATTCTAGAAAAATATTTACATTAACGGCAACATCTTCAAAGCGGGATGTTGCTTCTCTTCTAAGAACGGCAGAATACTTTCTTCGGTAGTACCCACCGTTTCGTCAGCAATCTTGTCAATAAAATCGTCACCTAAACCAAGGGCAGCAGCTCTCTCGGTCAATTCGTCTTTTAGATAGTCTTTTAATTCCTTTGGCATCCAGACAATACGTCCCAGACCGCCGTCAGCCGGAATAAACTTAGAACTTACAATATAGCGGCGGCCAATCCCCATAAAGCCTGGTGTCTGTACTCCGCCGCCACAAGTGCCGGCAAGCGAGGAGAATGTCATGCCGCAGGGCGTTTCCCCGGAATGTTCACGGGTGGTAATCATAACGCCATTTGTCATTGGCAGCACGGCAATAATAGCTTCAAAACAGCCGCAGGAAGTCATAGGCTTATCCATTAAGGTATAAAGATTAACCTCTTCCAGGGTACGGTTAGAAGCGCTATATAGGAAATTATTCAGATTTTGCCACATACCTTTTTGCTCATCCAAACATTCCCCTTTGGCAATAGGCTGATTCGGGCCAGTCGGCGTAATCTCATTAGAAGCCTTAGCATCAAGCCAGCTTACTGCTCCACACAGTCCTACACGCTCAGGCGAAACAATGCACACATGATTAGGTGCAAAGGATTGGCATAGTGTGCAGGAGTAGAAGGTATCGACAGATTCATCGGTAAGACCTTTGAGTCTCGCATCACGGGCTTGGTATTTTTTACGGGCAATGGCAATCTTTTCTTCCATCGCATTGGCATCCGTGATTAAGGTTACCTGTACTCTGTCAACAATAGCCGGATAATCGGATTTGAATTTGGCAATCAAGAGTTCGCCATAATGGCGAATTTTGAAACCGGCCGCTTTTGCTCCCTTGCTAATCCGCAACCAGCATAAATCACGCTGCGCCACATGCCAAAGACCTTCGCCATAGTTTACAAAATAATGGATGCGACGCTCTAATACGCCTTCAAAATCTTCCTGCATCTTACGGCCATAGATATCAACCATAATACCTAGCGGAAACACACTGCCTTCCGGCATTTCATCGATCTCCGGCCCAACAACTTCAATCCTGCCATCTTCAACGTCATCGGCATTGGACATACGAACAAGCTCAAAACCAGGAGCACGACCACCGCCGAATTCCACCCAAGACTCTTTTTTACGAATGGTTTCCCCTTCAAAGGCCGGTCCAACTGTAATTGGCACTGGAATATCAACGATCTTCAATTTTATGTTGCGAAGCTCTAGCGCCAATTTGACAATTTTGTCATAGTCAGGCTGCGGCTCTAACAGTCCTGGGATTGTAAGTTCTGGTGGCAAAGCCTGGTCGGTAACAATAGGGAAGCCCATGAATAGTGCGCCGGCGCCGATAGCCACCGTAACAGCATCCAATTCGCCCAAAGCAATAACAAAGGCTGGAACACGGTTTTTTTGATACTCAAGCATCCGCTCACGCTCGCCTTTGGGGACGCCCCCAAATGCCAGCCCAGCGCGAGCTGCAAAGTTAACGGCATGAATAATCTGAGTAAATTTGCCCAGCGGAAAAGTCAGGTAATCAACACCGACTTTGATGTTTTCCTCAATGCATTGTTCAATAATGTCATTAACTAGCATGACAAGTATGCCTTTAGACTGTAAATCTTTAACCAGCGCTGCACCGGCCTTGGCATCTTTGGCCTTACCGGTAATAACGGCAACACCTGGGATAGTACCATCTACCAGCGGCACACCAAACTTACGTAAAATACGGTCAGGCAAAAAACCGGTATACGGAGATTCATCAGGCTTAGCATTACCAACATACCGCAACGCCTCAATAATTTCACCAGCATACAAAGTAGCCTCACCTGACAACAGCGCGTTGCCAAGCTCAGGTTCAGGCCGCAAGTTATTATCCTTAATTCTCTTTAAAACAGGAACAATATCACCGAGAGTGAGTATGTCTTCCCCGCTTAAGGCGGTAACCATCGGCAATTTATATGCCGTGTCAGGATACGTAACTGACGCTTCAGCACCGTGCTTCTCAATGGCTTCATTTAGGAGTTTCTCTGCAAGTCCTACAGCCGTTGAGGCTCCTTGAAACGCTAATTCGCAAATTTGTTTAGACAATAGTAAGCCTCCTTTAAGTATGTTATTTTTTGCACATAGTTTTATTCTACATATTTCCTAAATTCCCTGCAAATATTAGCAAAATATTGTCTATTTTGAAAGTTGCCAAAAATACTAAAAAAATGCCTGATCCACATTTTCATATGGATCAGGCATTTCGTGTTTTAGTTGTGATGCATGTTGTGTTGCATTGGAGCCGGAGCAGCGCTCGGATTCCAACCCATTATGGTAGGGTCAACCATCCCGAAAACCATGGCAATATGGGCAACTATCAGAAATACGGTAAGCAAAATAAAGT
Source organism: Bacillota bacterium (assembly GCA_023443285.1). Taxonomy (GTDB): domain Bacteria; phylum Bacillota; class Negativicutes; order Sporomusales; family Sporomusaceae; genus Sporomusa. The sequence continues at coordinate 23,496 of JAEZVB010000103.1, read as the reverse complement.
GTAGTTTAAGTTTCTCATCCTCTGTTTTACCCCCGCCAATAACACCCAGTTCCAAAAGCGCAATCCCCATAAGCGGAATAACGCCGCTCAAGTAGGAGCCGACTGCTAGTACATCTGCTATCCCACGCCATGGCATCCCAGGAACTGCGGTAACCATCAAATTGAGAAATATACCAAGGAAGTAAAAGCCTAGGATAATCCCAATGTATTTATTGAGGGTACGCAGCAGCCCGCCGGCTTTGCCTCTATTAAAAACTACAAAAAATTCTGTAGCTACCAGCGCCTCTGCCAGTGCTACCGGAATCACCATATATATGATGAGATTCCAAGGTTGGTTTACAGCCAACAATTCCATATAATGGGTCATATTCATTCTTCATTCTCCTTCGCCACATTTGCGGTTGTTTTTGGTTTATGCTAATAATAACAGGAGAATGTGAAGAACTTATGAATTGAATATGAATATCTAATGGATTTTATTAGATATTATATCAGCAAATCTCCAATGCAATATTCCATTATATGGATAAAAACTATTTATGGTACTATACTATAGGTATCTATATAATCTTCCGGGCTAATAATCACATACAACAATCTTTCCCTCGATCTTGGGAATGTCATGTTGTATTTGCTCAAGAACTTCCAAAAAGTACTCCGCTTCCCGCATTACATGGTCTGCCAATAACGGTGGTATCAAAGATATTACTCTGCAGGCTGCAATTAAATCCCGCGCGGCTTCTTTAAAATCCCTGATTTGCATGGTTGCGTTAGTTACATCTTTTTCAAATCGAATAAGGTCATTATTGGGACAAGCATGCCACAGCATACTGTCGAGGTCGCGCGCTTGCAGCTGTAATTGCTCAAATTGAACAGCAAAAGCGTTGGCTTTCTCAACAAAGCCTCGCTCAGAGGGATCAAGCAAACCCACGATGAATCTGGCATGGTCTGCCATATGTCTAAGCCAGAAGACATTGTCGCTGACAATGGAATCAACCGGATATTGCATTTCGCCGTTTTGAATTTTCTGGAGAAGCTTGAGAAAGTACATGGCCTCGCGCGAAATGTGGTCTATTAAGAGCGGATAATTAGCGCCTCCAATTTGGCATTCAATAAGTAGATGTAGAACATGACGTTTAAAAGCAAAAATATTTTTAACGGCTACCATAATCTTACTAACGAAAGCCATAAACTCTTCTTCACACTTTACATTGCATGATTGTTTTTCAAGGTTTTCAAAAACATTATAGAATTCTTCCGCCTGGCAAATAAGCTCCGTGTCAGAACATGCAAAACCCAACTTCATAAACAAGGAATGTTCTTTCATTATTCTAAGCCAAAACTGAACACGCCTCATATTCAGACATTCGTAGGGTTTTACTTCACGACAGAATATATCCACAATTGTGTCCTCCTTACTAGCAGTTTGTTACATAATATGCAGACAAATGCTGATACGGAACCTGTAGCTTAGAGGATACAAATATAGGAATGCCACCCCAACCTCGTTTAGGAAAAGAGCTTAGTGCATGCAGTTAGACCGAATAGGGTAATTCGCTGTCTTGACGTGACTCTAAGAAAGGTATATGCTTAAATAAGAATATTACTATTTAGGAGGTGAACTATTTGGAGGGAGTTATTGAACTTTTGCAGTCAAAAGGGTACAAAATGACGCCGCAACGCCGGGCAGTTATTAAGGCGCTGTTTGACTGTGGACAATTTCCAACAGCCCAGGACATTCTCGATTATGCGAAAAAAATTAATCCGGATATGGGCATTGACACTATTTATAGAAATTTAAATCTGCTTACCGAGATGGGAGTATTACATCAAATCAATATAAAAGGTCGGGATGTAAGCGTTTTTGAAATAGCTACCAAGCATCATCATCATTTAATTTGCCTAACCTGCGGCAAAATGGAGTGCCTAGACTACTGCCCGGTTATGGCAGACTGTGAGAAAATCGCTCAGGAAAATAATTTCAAAATCATGGGGCATAGCTTGGAATTTTATGGTTATTGCGCCGATTGTCAAGCAAGATAATTTTAGTATCAGGAGGAATTCAAATGTTTTCAAGGTTAATTAAACTAGTATCATTATTAACAATCAGTGCCCTTCTTTTAGCTGGGTGCGGCCAAACTAAAAATACAGAAAAACAGGGAAGTCCCACAAGTGCCGGGTCTGAAAAGCAAATTACCATTGTAACGTCATTCTATCCCATGTATATTTCGACCATCAATGTTACAAAGGGAATTCCAGGCGTTCAGGTAGTAAATATGACAAAAGCGCAAACCGGTTGCCTGCATGATTATCAATTGACACCAGCAGATTTAAAAACTCTTGAAAAAGCTGACGCCTTTGTTATTAATGGCGCAGGTATGGAGGCTTTTCTAGACAAAGCAATGAAACAACAGCCTCAATTAAAGGTAGTGGATGCAAGCAAAGGGATTGTATTACTTAAAGATGAAAATGGCGAGGAAAATCCGCATGTGTGGGTTAGTATCTCTAATGCCATACTGCAAGTGCAAACTATTGCCGAGCAGCTCTCAGCTTTGGATAGCGCTCATGCCGATCAGTATAAACGTAATGCCAATGAATATATAGAAAAACTATCTGCCTTGCGTGATACCATGCACAAATCCTTAGATAATGCTCCACATAAAGACATCGTTACCTTTCATGAAGCCTTTCCCTATTTTGCCCAGGAATTCAAACTACATATTGTTACTGTAATTGAAAGAGAACCAGGCACAGAACCATCGCCCAAGGAACTCGAAGATACTATTAAGCAAATCAAAGAATCCAATATAAAGGCATTGTTTGCCGAACCACAGTATCCAGCCAAGGCGGCAGATATTATTGCCAGAGAAACTGGAGCGACAGTTTATACACTGGATCCGGCAGTAACAGGTGATGCCAAGCCGGAGGCTTACAATGATTATCTCAATATCATGCAGAAAAATTTAAAAACACTGCAAGGCGCTTTACAATGATTAAGCAAAACAAACACTGCTGCGACAATAGTGGAAACCTTTGTCAGCGGTTATGTTGTACAAAAATCGAAAATTTCAATGTCACTATTGGCAAAGCCCAGATACTTAAAGACGTAAATATTCACATCCACTGCGGTGAATTAACAGCAATAATTGGCGCTAACGGGGCCGGTAAAAGCACGCTGTTAAAAGCAATACTTGGAGAAATTACCCATACAGGCGACTTAACATATTTTGATGCAAAGGGTGCCCGCAGCGGACACCCTTGTATCGGTTATGTTCCCCAATATCTAAATTTTGATCTGAGTACCCCGACCAGTGTATTGGATGTTTTTATGGCCTCTTTGACTAACATTCCTTCCTGGCTGATGAGTCCGCAAAGTATTCGCGCCAGAGTTAGTAACAATCTAGAAAAGGTAAAGGCAGCCCATCTGATCGATCGACGACTAGGAGCACTATCAGGTGGTGAACTGCAACGAATACTACTTGCACTCGCACTTGATCCCATTCCTGATTTATTGCTGCTTGATGAGCCTGTATCCGGTATTGATCAGAATGGGCTAGAATTGTTTTATGATATCGTATCAGAGCTACGGGAAAACTTTGATCTTTCAATTATTTTGGTGTCTCACGATCTTGCTTTAGTCGAAAAGTATGCCGACCGGGTTATTCTCCTGAATGGCCAGGTACTTTGCAATGGCACTCCAGAACAAGTCTTTAGTGATGAGCAGACACGTAAAACCTTTGGAATGCCTCGTAGCGGACAACATGCACAACTACCAAATGCGTCTGTAATGAAAAGGTTGGAGGTGTAGTGTTGGATTTTTGGTACGAATTAGTTAGCACGCTGCTTCCGTTTCACTGGGTAGAACATACTTTTATGAAAAATGCTCTGCTAGCAATTTTGCTGGCTACACCTCTATTTGGCATACTAAGCACAATGGTGGTCAGCAGCCGTATGGCCTTTTTTTCGGATTCGCTAGGCCATGGCGCGTTTACTGGAATTGCAATTGGCGTATTGGTAGGCGGTTTAAGTCCATTATGGGGCATCCTTCTTTTTTCTATTGCTTTTGCTATCCTGATTACGCTTATCAAGCATAAGAGTAAAACATCATCAGATACAATCATTGGAGTCTTTGCATCAACTGCAGTAGCCTTAGGTTTGGTATTAATGTCCTTTGGCGGAGGCTTTAATAAATTTTCAACTTTCTTGATTGGCGACTTGTTAAGTATAACACCAGGGGAAATAGTCATGTTATTTGGCGTAATGGTTGGCGTTATCCTGTTATGGCTATTGCTGTTTAATAAATTGCTAATTATTAGTATCAATCCCTCGCTAGCCTCCAGTCGCGGAATCAATACATTACTGATCGAAATTTTATTTTCATCAGCTCTGGCCGTAGTTGTGGCAATGACTATTCAATGGGTAGGACTACTGATTATTAATTCCTTGTTAGTTCTGCCAGCGGCCGCCGCCCGTAATATAACCAGCAATGTCAGACAATATCATTTCGCCTCAGTAGGTTTTGCAGTTTTTTCAGGGATAACAGGTTTAATCCTTTCCTATTACTTGAATACGGCGACAGGCCCGACAATAGTCCTCATCTCATCCATGCTTTTTTTTACTACTTTTGCAATGCGAAATCGTTTTATCGGCTAAAAGAGGTACAATGAGAGATCTATTGTATCTTAGCTACTTTCAAATGAGATTCACCATTTCCCTATTGACATAAGCTACCATTCATAGCATAGTAATACTATAGAATCATAGTGAGAGGTAAATGTGCATGGCTATTGATATAGTATCAAATAATCCCACAGTTCATCTTAAAAAAATTAATAAACAACAGCATACAGACAATGATATTTTTCAGGAATTTGTCGATACTTTTAATATTGGCCCTGCCTACATTGTAGAAATCTCAGCAAAAGGCCGACAATTATTGCAATCTTTAGGTTCTGTTCACATCGTTCATTTATAATAATTAAACAAATCCAAAAAATTGCTAAGGCCTGAGCGTATGCTCAGGCCTTAAACTATTATACCAGTACAATAGTTGTTATTTATGCTCCAGCAAACTTATCGCTGCTTTTTCTGTAAGCGGTTTGCTGAAAATATACCCCTGAATACGGTTACATCCAACCTTTTGCAATACGTGTAACTGCTCCTCAGTTTCTACTCCTTCAGCAACTATAGTTAGATTCAAATTGTGTCCTAAAGCAATAATGGCTCCTACCACTTGTAACTGCGTCTCATCACTAATAATCTTATCAATGAATAATTTATCAATCTTCAAGATCTCTACAGGTAAACTCCGTAAATAAGTTAACGAAGAGTATCCTGTGCCAAAATCATCTAGCGCCAAGGCAATTCCAATGTTACGCAATTGACAAAGTTTACGAATACTATCCTCCATAGATTCAATAAAAACACTTTCAGTAATCTCAATTTCAAGCTGGCCTGGTTTTATGCCAGCTTCTTCAATACTAGTTCGGACATCTGACACAAATTCATCAGACATCAGTTGTCGCGCCGATATATTTACCGCTACGTGAACATCTTCTCTCCCCAGATCAACAAGTCTCCGGGCGAAACGACAGGCCTCCAGTAATACCCAGTTGCCGATTGGCAGGATAAGTCCGCTTTGTTCAGCTAACGTAATGAAACGGTCTGGGGTAACCAAACCATATTCTAAGCTATTCCACCGGAGTAAGGCCTCAAAACCAAGAACACGCTCTCCATCTGCTGCAAATTGTGGCTGATAATGAAGCGAGAACTCATTCCGCTCCAAGGCGCGACGCAAGCCGTTCGTTAGTGTCATTTTCTCATAAGCCTCTTGGAGTAGGATAGGTTCATAAAAACGCCAGCAGTTTCGCCCCGCCTTTTTGGCGGCATACATAGCAGTGTCCGTCTTTTTCAGAACATCCTCGGCTTTATCACCATCTACAGGGTATAGCAACACACCAATACTGGCAGACAAATGAATCTTCTCATTAGTTACTTCGTATTCTTTGAAGAGTGCTTGAACAGTCTTGTCGGCAATTTGCGCAGCTCTTTCCCGATTGTTTACGTCAGGAACAATCACGATAAACTCATCACCACCAATTCGGGAAACAAAAGCCTCTTTACCTACTGCGGCGACAATATACTGACTTGCTGCAACAATAACATTGTCACCAACAGAATGACCGAAATTGTCATTTACTGTTTTAAGATCATCAATATCAATAAACATAATAACCCCTGTTGCTTCCCCAGCACGCGCTCGTTCCATCTCTGCCTCAAGGTAAAGGCTTAAACTGGCTCGATTAGGTAAACCTGTTAAGGTGTCGTGAAATGCAACTTGACTGAGTTTCTTCTGGAAAGTGTCTCGTTCGAGAGCTACAGATGCAAGGTCACTAAATTGACGCAGGCTCTCTATGTCCTCCTTACTCAGAAGGTGAACGTCATCCAGCCAACACACAGCAAAAACACCATTAACCTTACCTGCTTGTTTTAGCGGTGCCATAATTACACTACTTGTTGAAGCATCCAGGCAGGTGTCTTTATTACGGTTTGGAGATATCCGGTAGTCCTTGACATAAAAAATCTCACCGGTAGTATAAACCTGCCACTTCATCCCTACTCTAGCTGGCCTAGGCTTCATAAGCCAAGCCTGGTCTATCCCAATACCATGATGGATAGTAAAATTCTCTCCTGCATCATCGAATAAACCGATATAGCATACTACTCCATTCAGTAATTGAATTGCATTATGCAAAATAGGTACAAGTATATCTTCCATTCCATATTTATCGATGGGCTGTGTCAGCAGGCCGGTTATCGCTCTGTATTGCCTTTCGCGCAATAAAAGATTGTCTTCACTCTGACGCCTGGCCATATTCTCTTCATTTAAACGATTATTTGTATCCTCCAATATTTCATTTATAGCTGTCAATTCTTCATTCATGGCAAGCATTTCCTGATTGGCCGCGCCCAGCTCAAGAGTACGTTCCTCGACAAGTTTTTGTAGACCATCACGATGTTGCCGCAACTCACATACCATTTGATTGAAATTGGCAGCTAATACATTCATCTCATTGGTTGCATTAACAGCAACCTGGACTTCCAGATTACCGTCTTTGATCTGGTTGGTAGCATTTACAATATCCAGCAACGGAGTGGTTAATTTTCGTGAAAACCATATGGTCAATAGCACCGAAAGCACAAGTACTACTATTCCTACAAAAGTAGCTTTTGTCATGGCCTGTCCCATAAAGGCCATAACCGCACCTTTCTTTTGTACGACAATCAGGCTCCATGGTTTAGATGCTCCTGGCAACGAGATAGCCCGGTAAGCACAAATATACTCCTCACCATTTAGGTCAGTATACTCACCCTCCCCAATACGGCCTTCTAAGACTTTGGAGACAATACCCTGCAAAGAAGAAGAAAGCTCAATCTGGGTTTCCTCGGTAATTTCATTATTCTTGTCATCAATTAGCATTTTGCCGCTGGAATCCCGCAATAACACCCTTTTTGTCATTGTCTTATAATTATATAATTCGGTTACCTGCCGCCTGTCAGGATGAGCAATTACTGCTCCTTCCCCATCCAAAAGGTAGGCATAGCTATCCTCTCCTGAATTATAGCTTTCAACCATTTGTTGTAACTTTTTTATTTCGATATCGGCCATAAGAAGACCCACTAAATTACCATTTGAATATATACCATGAATAATAGTAGTAATCGGTGACTCAGAAAATACAGAATAGTAGGTTTTAGAGACGAATGGCTTCCGTTCTGCCATAAACTTTTTGAACCACCAGCGTTCGGATCGGTTGGCCAAAGTACCACTTGATCGAGCTGTTTGATCGCCATTAAGCTTATGAATTGCTAAAAGTTGAAAATAAGAATACCTTTTTGTGGTATCTACTAACAAACCCGTTTGTTTTTCGGGATCTAATTTTTCCAAATCAGGAGATTCCGCTACTGATTGATTAATACTATACGCATTTTGCATAAACTGTACGATGTTAGACGCCAAACTCTCCGCCATAAGCGAATTATTATATTGCATTTTTTTTTGATAATCTTCAGAAATTAACGAGTAACTAATCATACTTGTCGAAACCATGGCAAGCAAAATTAATGAACATATAATTACAATCAACTGTTGCCGTATCGAAATCCGCATAGTCCTTCACTCTTTCCCGCCGCATTATGGGTTCATTGACTACATATGTATTTCGCGTTATTTTGACAAATTCCTTGAAAATAGCAGGTTGGATAATAATAGTCGATTATTTATTTTTCAAAAAACCATTTATTACTGCCTTATATATCTGTGGCTGTTCAAGCTGATGTAGATGTGTGGCATTAGGTATCACTGCCATTTGTGCATTCGCAAATGCCATTTGATAATCCTTGACGCTTTTAACACCTGCTTCATCGTTATCTCCACAAGTAAGTAATACAGGCACCTTAATTTTTTGAAGCTGGGTAAATAAATCAAAATTCTTAAGTTTACCGGAAATAGTAAATTCACTCGGACCCCACATGGTAAGATATACGTCCATGTTAAGCATCTCAAACGCTGTTTGCATATAATCAGGCCATGGCTGTACATTATATACATGCTTTTTGTAATACTCCATCATTGCCTCTTGATATTCGTCACTATAATCACCATTTTTTTCGCCTTTTTCTATTGCCTTTATTACCTCTGCAGGCATCCTTTTAATGTTGTCCCGTTGGTCTTTATCCCAAAACGGCGAACTTAAATACGGAGCTGATAAAATTAAGGCTTTCACTCTTCTCCCCGCTTTTTCTAGCATATAAGAGCACACTAGCCCACAGCCCCAGGAAAAGCCCATTAGAATAACCTCTTGTAGCTTTAACTCTTCAATTACCGCATCTAATTCATTCACATAATTTTGTACCGAATAATAGTCATTATCGGCCGCCCTGTCAGACTTCCCACATCCCAGCTGATCATAAAAATATACCGGTCTATCTTCTGCAAAGTCGCTGACAACCTCCGGCATACTTAAAAAGCCTGGCCCGCCATGAACTACAAGAATGGGGGTGCCACTCTTGCCCTCACCATATACCGAATACCAAACTTTACCCGCTACGGTTTCTATATAACCCTCACGCATATTACTTCTCCTCTTTTCATACTTTTGAATACCTTTAACCCATTTCAAAGGTGGTAACGCCAAACACGTTTGCCAGCGCCAGCGTTGGCGCCGTTTTGTTGTACATTCGTGCTGTCTCAAACGCTTTAGTCATTTTATATTTGCCTGCCAGATCGACGGCCGCCTCGTTAACTTCCGGCACATCAAGAAATACCTGTTCCCCGTGTGCGCAGGCAGCTAATGACAGTAGCAATTTCTCGGCTGTATCCGCATCTTCTGCAAATAGCGGCCCAATCTTGTAGCCGCTCCGACACTGACGTATAACACCATAGCCGGCAAGCCGATCCTTGCCGACAGCCGCCAAAGCAGTTGTGCCCGGTTGGCTTACCCAGCATGACAAAAAATCAGGCCGGGCTGTAAAGAACAAAGTACTGTCATAAGCAGCCAGTTCGCGTTGATTTACCTGGCTTACCGGGACGATACTCAGGTCAGGGCTTAATTCTGTAATATCGCCTGTAAGCGCACCTGAAAATTGCCCGCTATACCGAATATTGCGGTAAGCGAGCTGAAATCCTGACTTCTGGTAATTCCTCTGCTGAGCTACCACTCCATCAAGTCCCACCACTCGGCCTGCCAGCTGCTCCATGGCACTCTGCCATAATTGCAGACCATATCCTTGGCCACGCCACTCAGGCTTGACAATATAGAAGCCGATAAAACCATAATCAGCTTCATATCTCACGGCCGAAATACAACCCACCGGCTGCCCATCATTAATTCCTATGAGAAACCCCTGGGGATCACAAGCCCAAAAGCAGTTTGCATCATGAAGTCCTGGGTTCCAACCTTCAGCCGCCGCCCAGTCAACCGCTACATCCACCTCGTACTTAGCCATATGCCGTATCATAAATGAACCCTTAGTCAAGTAAATCCGCCCCCTTCATAAGGAATAAATTCTCTATATTACTTCGTTATATATTAAAATAATTCCTTTGAAACAAAGAAGGCAAGCTCATCCTCGCTGATAGCTTATTATGCTATTTCTTACTTCTCTTTCAACAGCAAAAAATAATTATTGCAAAAGGATATTGGTATTTTTCGTCGAAGATTACATTATAATTTTATAGTCTTGGCAAACCTTCCGAAAGGCAGGGACGCAAAGCCATGGGTCTAAAGACACCTAGTCTATGACTGCCAGGTTGCATACAGCAATGCAACCTGGCAGTTGTTCTTTTAGTTGCACTGCTGCAGATGGTAAGCAATTCAATCTGTAACTTATGACTGGAGTGTGAATGTTATGATCTATGAAAAACAATCTCGGGATACTTCAGAAGAAACTAACGAACTAAAAGACTTAGAGGAACTTCTTAAAAACTTACCACAAATTTTACAAGAACTTGAAGAAGAAACAGTGCCAAAAGAAAATACTGAAAACCGTCGCTAAACAGTCTCTCCTCTATACTCATCAAGTCCGATCAACAAAGAAAACACAGGTGTACAAGGGTTATAAAACCGCTGGTACACCTGTGTTTTCTTGTAATCCATGACATGAGCCAACACCATTTATAAGCATGTTTACGCTAGAATGGCTTGTACCTCTTCATGAAATAATGGTTCTTTGGCAATTTTTCTTTGTAAATCAGGACAATTGTTCTCCTCACACTGTATTGTCCATGAGGCAACTTTTGCGCCGTAAGCTACAGCTCTCTTGAGCGGCAAACTCTCAACTAACCCCATCACTGTTCCAGAAAAGAATGCATCACCAGCACCAGATGTATCTACTACATCTACAGGAAAAATCTCTTGAAAACCCGACATCTTAGTCCGGGAATCGTAATAAACAGCGCCCTCACTACCGAGCGTAATAACCATTGAACCCATGTTATGTGAATCGACAAATTCCATAAGTTTGTTAATTATATCATCATGGTTTTTTGTATCTAACTTAACATTCATTAGTTTAGCCGCTTCAATATTATTACAAACGAAACAATCGATTCCGGCCAATATATCTGGATATTTACTGACTACAGAAAGATTCCCCGGTATACCGTAGACAGGTTTTTTTGATTCTTTCGCCCATTTAACAACACTTCTTGAAATATCAATATTCAAATCTAATTCCAAAACCACATCGGTGGCTTTCTCAATAATTTCTTTTCCTTTGTTTTGTATGTACTTTTGATACGTATCCAAATCCGGCATCTGCGAAATCGCGCCTGCAAGATCTCCTGTGTTATCCAACAAAGCAAGCCAAAATCCCATACCGCCTGTTTCTGAAAAAGCCATGTAATTTACATCGATTTTAGCTTTTTCTAGTCTAGTCACTACTTCCTGCCCAATTCCAGTCCTGTCAACAGTAGAAGCAAATATTACGGGGATTTGCAAGTTGGCAAGGTTTTCAGCAACATTCCGTCCGACTCCCCCATGGAAAAACTTCACTTGCCCTAAGTTTCGACCAGCAGGATCAAAAGGTTGGTCTGAAAAACCTTTACAATCAACAAATACAGTACCAATTACAGCAACTTTCGGTTTCAATCACAACACTCCATATCTCGTACAAATGCTAACGATTAATTATACCAAGATATTAGGCAATATGAAAGAAGTTGTCAAAAACTGTGTCAAAAACTGCATTTAAAATACCTAGATAAGCTCAATCAAGAAAACCGAAACACAGGCTGACAAGGAAACGTTAAACAGACTCTGCCCCCGATACGCAAGAATAACCGCAACTATAAATCCGCCTAGAGCCGACCAGCGGTTTGCGGTAGCATCCAAGATAGCGGGGAATGTCATAACAGCCAGTGTCACAAATGGTACATAATATAAAAAGGACTTTATATACTTATTCTTGATTTCTTTTCGTATTAACGTCAGAGGGATCAGTCTAATCAGGTAAGTAACTACAGCCATGACCAATATGTACAAATAGATATTATTGCTCATTCGGCTCCGCCCCTTTCCAGGGCAGGTGCACCGCAATCTCCAAAGTCTGTTGTCTCCTCCTCAGCCTCTTCCTTTATAGGGAATAACAGCGCTGCAACACCGGCAATCAATACAGTCAAAATGATAATTTTAAATCCTGCCGAAATATGGGCGAATGCCGAAATCTTGGCAAACAAGAGACTCATACACATCGATAGCAAAATGATACAAGCTAATAGCTTATTGCCTCTGGCCGGGGGAAATATGATTGCCAGAAACATCCCATAGATGGCAATACTTAGCGCACTTATAATTCTTTCCGGCAAAATGCTCCCAGAAACAACACCAAGCAAGGTGCCCAGTGTCCAGCCGGGGATAGCAGCGCTCATCAAGCCATAATTATAAAATGGATTTAATGTGCCGGTTTTGCAAACCGACACTCCGAATATTTCATCGGTAACCCCAAAAGCAACTAAATATCTATGCAAAAAAGACTTTTGGGAATCCAGCTTTTGCGAAATTGAGCATGACATCAGACAATATCGCAAGTTCAAAATCAATTGCGTAACTGCCATTTCAATATAGGTTGAAGATACTCCAATTAATCCAAGCGCCGCAAATTGCCCTGCTGACGTTAGGTTTGTTACTGACATAAAAACAGCCTGGAACGGCGTAAGCCCAGCATTTTTTGCCATAATACCAAAGGTAAACGAAACAGCAAAATAACCAAGGCAAATGGGAATGCCGTCTTTGATACCGTTTTTCCACTCTTCAATATTATCGTTCATTACTTATCTCCCGAATTTTTTTCTCATTGTAACATGCATATTGACAATAAGTAAAATGAATACTTATAATCTTTTTATAAGATATTCTAATGTATTAGGAGTAAGCAATGAATCGCTACAGCGCGTTTGTCACGATAATTGAAACCGGCAGCTTTACCAAAGCAGCCGAGCAACTCGGCTATACACAATCAGCCATCAGTCAGATCATCCGTTCCTTGGAACAAGAACTGTCTACCAAGCTATTGCTTCGTTCACGCAAGGGCATTGCCCTCACAGCAGATGGCGAACAATTATTGCCTTATATAAAAAACCTACACCATTCTTACTGTGAGCTTATGGAAAAACGCAAAGAAATGCAAGGCCTGCAAAGCGGGATTATTCGCATCGGAACCTTCACTAGCGTTTCCTGCCATTGGCTGCCAAAACTAATGAAAGATTTTAAAAAGCAGTATCCTTCGGTTAATTTTGAACTTCATCAAGGTGAATACACAAGCATAGCACAATGGGTCAAGGAAGGCAGCGTTGATTTCGGCTTTGTGAATCCCGATGCCGTTTCTGGTCTCACCACAATATCTTTGCGGCAAGATGAAATGTTGGCCATCCTTCCGAACAATCACCTGTTAGCTTCTCATGAAAAGGTTTCTTTAGAGGAATTATCCTGCGAGCCATTTATCCTCCTCAATGAAGGTGAACGCAGCGAACCCTTAGAGCTATTCAAACAACATAATTTACAGCCAAATATCCAATATCGCGTTATCGATGACTATACCATTATGTCCATGATTGAAAATGATCTGGGAATTTCTATTTTGCCTAAATTGGTATTAAACAGAACCAACTATAACATTATCACCAAAGAAATATCGCCGCCTGTTGTCCGCACTATCGGAATCGCTTTTAAAAATAAAATGACGCTGCCAATAGCAAGTAGGTATTTCATTGATTTTTTGGTTGGGGAGTTTGGAAAATAGGAGGGCTACTTCTTCATCACGGTGGCTTTACCATCTGTAACTACTTTACCCGCTTGATTCGTAACTGTAGTTTTAAAAATTAAACGTTTTTTAGTTTCAATTTTTTCAATAACTTCAACAGTAGCTGTTACGGTATCACCAATTTTCACCGGCGCCTTGAATACAAGGTCTTGTCCCAAATAGATTGTGTTCTTCCCTGGTAAGGTAGTTCCCAAGACAGCCGATATAAATCCCGCTGATAACATTCCGTGAGCGATTCGCCCTTGAAACATAGTTGTCTTGGCGAATTCAGCATCAACATGAACCGGGTTAAAATCGCCAGTTATCCCGGCAAAACCGTATACGTCGTATTCAGTCACCGTTTTCGTCATACTGGCTTTATCACCTACTTGAATGTCAGCAAATTGCACGTCCTGAACCATACCTATACCTCCTTATGCCTCGTATTAATACTGAACTTCATAACTTTCCTCGATGATTCTGACAAGTCTTGCCACATAGGTATTTGCTGGTGTTGGTATTCCCAGCTGCGCTCCATATGCAGCGATGGCTCCATTGAGTGAATCGATTTCCGTTTTGCGTTTGTAACGGATGTCTTGCGCCATCGAAGGAAAGTGATCTCCTGCCCGCGCCACAGATGCCACCATATCGTCCATCAAAGAGTCATACTCCAGACGAATTCCTTTAACAGCCGCCACATTAACGACTTCTCGTGCGATTTCCTGTACTAACCCCATGCCGAGCGGATGTTTGAATAAATTCTTCACATTAATCCGCAGGATACCGCAGGTTCCATTCACGCAAGTATTAATCACAGCTTTTGCCCAAACATGCTTTGCCACATTGTCCGAAAACTCCGCCGCAAGCCCACCAGCCCGAAGGTGCTCGGCCATCTTCTTCGCCACTTCGTCAGCCGCTGATTCCTTGTTCACACTTCCAAGATAAACAGCCGTGCCGCCTCCTATATTGGCAATTACACTTCCTGGTTCTGTTAGTGTTCCCGTCATCCATAATACGCCCTGTAAAATTCGGTTCCGGGGAAACAGCTCTTTCAGAATGTCTTCATTACCAAGTCCATTCTGTAGCGAGCAAACAACTGTGTCTTCCTTAAACAAACCCTTGGCGTGATTAACCGCATCTACTGTGTGAAAGCTCTTGACCAGGATGATCACAACATCAACCGGACTAGCCTCAGCAGGATTCACACAGGTTTCCAACTGCACCGTTTCGTTTTGGTCAATCATCCGCAACTTCAACCCATCCTGCTTAATTTTGTTCATATGCTCCCGATACGGGTCGACCAACACAACATCCTGTCCGCCTTTTTTTAATAGAGCACCAATGATACTACCCATAGCGCCTGCGCCCAGTAATGCATATTTCATGCTAATTCCTCCGTTGCTGTAATAGTGACTTTATCAGTGGTTTCGAACCTGTCCCAGTGTCCCCGAATTAATTGTTAAAAAACTCCATACTCAGCTGATAAAAACCATGATTTGTAAGCATGGCAGGGTGTCCGCCAGTATCAAATAAATGAATTTTACCATGTCCAATTTTGGAAACCATTTCTCCATAAACTTTTTCAAAATAATTGGAGGCTAGGGTACATACAAATTCATCTTGTAAACTGCCTGTCAAAAGAATTGCTGGTTTAAAAGATTGCAGGTCTTTATGAAAAAATTCACCGATTTTCTTTTGGTGTCTGATAACGGCCCTTGTATCATTATCAACAACTTGTTCCCAATCAGAACCATGCATATGGAAATAAAACTTTCTTGCATTTTCATTATGTTTAGAGTTTTCTCTATCTGCCGCAATATTCTCTGTAAATGCTTTAATTGGTTTTTCTCCCTCAAAACTATCAGCGATTACTTTATTAACACGTTCAGGTGCTTCTAACGCAACATTCATAGCAACTAAAGCACCTCCGCTACTGCCGATAATATTTACCTTTGTATATTGCTTTTCTCTTAAAAAAGCAATTACCTGCTCAGCTTCATTAAACCATAAGTCAACAGGAAATTCATTAAGCCTGTCTGATTTTCCATGCCCTAAAAAATCAATCAAGATTACTTTGAAATCTTTTCCGTACCTTTCTGCAATTTCAGCAAACATATTTGAGGAAGCAGTATTCCCATGAAGTAGTAGCAATGGTATACCAGTACCAAATTCAGTATAATATACTCTTTTATTATTAAAATTAAAATAGCTCACTGTTTAGCCCTCCTAAATTACATTTTGTTGTTTTTTAGCAAGGCTTTCTATCCTTGCATAGTTAGATAATCCTCATCCTTCCACCTCACTATTAATTTCCGTTTTTACCAATATGATTAATTATAACAAATAATCATTTAAAATATAAAGAAAAGGACGGGGACGGTGGTACTGTCTTATCTGGTTTTCTCTCCAAGACACTTCCATCGTCAGACCAATGTCTTTGTCTTCCCTTATTTGATTACTATCTCGCACCTCATTGCTCCTTTAATTCATATGGGTTCCCTTCTTTCACCCCAAAACATGATATAAAACGAACGAAAAAATAACTCACGTTTGTAAAACAAGCGGTTTTGTTATCCTGACAGAAAGTATAACTTTCTCTGGATAAGGGCAACATCGACTTCCGCTGTCGCCAAAGGCTCGGTGCAAGCCGTGTTTACTTTATAGATGCAAGGTTGTGTTTTTACGCATTTATAATTAAAATTACTATTAATGAGAAGATTCTAAAAAGCTATAAAAAGAATGCAAGATAAAACGCGGTAAGGGGTGAGAATATCATGACCAAACTTTCTTTCAGTGAAGCATTGGCTGATCCGGAGCAACTATCGGTAACATGGGAATTGGTGCCTGGACGAGGAGCTCGGGAAAAGGCGCAGGAACATCTTATAAAAATGGCTGAACTAGCCGCTAAGGACCCTAAAATAAACGCCATCACTATCACTGACAATCCTGGGGGAAAATCAGCTATTTTGGCCTATTCGATGGCAATTGAAGCTAAGCGACTGGGAATTGATCCGCTTGTCCACTTTACCAGCAAAGACAAAAACAGGAATGCCTTGGAGAGTGAGCTATATGCTCTGGACAGAGCCGATATTCAAACTTTACTGGTTATGACTGGCGATTATCCAGGTGCTGGGTATGCCGGTAGTGCCAAGCCGGTTTTTGATCTTGATGCGGTTCACGCTCTCCGGATGATAACTAAAATGAATGAAGGCGCCTATACTAAGCTGCCTGCCACTAAGTTTTTTGCCGGAGCCGTTGTCTCCCCCTTTAAATCACATGAAGCGGAGATAATGGCTCAATACTATAAGCTACATAAAAAAATTGCCAACGGGGCAAAATTTATTATCACTCAGTTGGGCTATGATGCCAGAAAGTTTGATGAGCTAAGAAAATATGTTGACACTAATACCTTGACCATACCATTGATTGGAAATATCTTTGTTTTGTCTCTGCCTGTGGCTAAACTAATGAATAAGAACCTAATTCCTGGCTGTGTGGTTACCGACTCACTGGTGGTCAAACTGGAGGCGGAATCGACTCATAGTAATAAAAAAGAGCTGCAATTACTACGGGCTGCCAAGCTGTATGCAGTACTTAAGGGGCTGAAATATAATGGCGTCAATATTGGCGGTCATGGCCTTAGCTACACCGATATACAATATATTATAGAAAAGGGTGAGGAGCTAAGCGCTAACTGGCTGGAAATCGCAGCAGACGAATTTGACCATCCACAGGATGGTGGCTTTTATTTCTTTGAAAAAGATTCTACAACTGGACTTAATACCTGTCAGCCGGTTAACCGCAGCCAAACGGGATCATCTAGTTCTTCCCTGAAACAGTCGCTGATGGACGTGGTACATGAGGTGGCCTTTGACCATAAGGCCCCGCTTTACCCATTAAACAAAGCAATTGCTAAATTTATTGATAAGTCTTGGCTGAAGCAGCCGTTTACACTTGCCGAATACACCACTAAGACACTGACTAATGAATGCCGGTTCTGCGGAGATTGTGCTATGCATGAACTTGGCTTTATCTGTCCGATGTCCCAATGTCCCAAGCAACAACGTAATGGCGCCTGCGGCGGGAGCCGCGACGGGTGGTGTGAGGTCTATCCTGGCAAACAAAAGTGTATTTATGTAAAAATGTACGAAGGCTTTAAGGGCCGTGGCAAAGAAGACCGGATGAAGTCTAAGTATATGCCGCCCTGCAATTGGGATTTGCACCGAACTTCTTCCTGGTTAAATTATTTTAACGACAGGGATTACAATAGTAATAAAGAGTAATGGGACGCGGTGACGGGGTTGGCAGACGAGGGGACGGGGCAGACGAGGGGACGGTGGAAATGTCTTCTTTGTTTTCTCACTAAGACACTTCCACCGTCCCCCTGTATTTCCCGATTGCTCGGAAGCCTTGTTGTTTCTGGTGACACACCGGGGAATCGAACCCCGAACCTACTGATTAAGAGTAATTAAAAGTACTTTTGATTAGTTCTTTTTGGTACTATCAAAAGCGTAAATGTAAGACGCCGACGGGCGTTACACATTTGCGCTTATTCTTTTACAATAGGGGAGTAATTGGTTCGGCGAGGCTCTTTTTGGATTATCACATCCGACATAAAAACTGCCGACCATCCCTTGTTGTAAGCATTCGATTAAGCAGGTTGAAACCCTATGGGGCTTTCGCGTCACGAACCAAACTGAATTCGCAATAAGTGCAGATGGGGACAATTACGAAAAATCAATCTCAGGAGGTTCGGATGATCAGTGTAGGTATTGACGTATCTAAGGAGAAGAGCATGGTATGTATCCTCAGACCATACGGCGAAGTAGTTGCATCTCCGTATGAGTTAGCGCATACCGAACAAGAAGTGGGTGATCTGACAAGACGAATTTTGTCACTGGACGGCGAAGCCAGAGTGGTGATGGAGGCAACCGGCGCCTATCATCTACCTTTGCTAACCAGCTTTAAACAAGGCGGAATATTTGTGAGCGTAATCAATCCGCTGGCAATGAAAAAATATGCCTCAACAGCTCTGCGCAAAGGAAAAACCGATAAGATGGATTCTGTGCGCATTGCTAATTATGGCATCGACAATTGGTTTCGGTTGACTGATTATTCAGCCCCGAAGGAAATCTATAACGAACTCAAGATACTCGGGCGACAATACGCTCACTACATTTCGATCAAGATTGAAAGCATGCTGTCTCTCAATAATCTACTTGATCGAACAATGCCGGGAATCAAAAAGCTACTCAACGGCAGACGCTCAGAAGAACCGACAAAAGACAAGCTGAGCGATTTTGTGGAAGAATACTGGCATTACGACAACATCACAAAAAAGAGCGAGAGCCGTTTTATTAGCAACTATTGCTGCTGGGCAAAAAAGAGGGGATACCATGCAAGCGAGGCCAAAGCAAAAACAATTTACTCCATGGCTCGTGACGGTATCCCCACCTTGTCCTCCAGTACTTCATCGACCAAAATGTTGACACTGGAAGCTGTTAAAGTCCTCAGAGAAGTAAATCGGACTCTGCAAATCATTTTATCACGAATGCGGGAATTGGCAACTACTTTGCCTGAATATGGGGTAGTACGCGCCATGAAAGGTGTTGGAAACGTTCTAGCACCTAGACTCATCGCTGAAATTGGTGACGTGCGCCGTTTTCATGGTGGTAGCGCTCTGGTTGCCTTTGCTGGTATTGATTCTCCACCATATCAATCGGGTAGTTTTACTGGTACTAAGCGGAATATATCCAAGCGCGGATCGTCGCTACTACGAAAAACGGGCTATGAAGTCATGAAGTGCCTCAAGACGACAAAACCATCTCAAGATGCCGCTGTTTACCTCTATATGCTGAAAAAGGAATCTGAAGGAAAGCCTAAAAAGGTAGCCAAAATCGCTGCTCTAAACAAATTTTTGCGTATTTATTATGCACGTGTGATGGATGTGTATCAGAATTAAGGCTATCTAAATGATGTGTACTGGTCAACTGCTATCCGCTGTTGGTCAGCTTTGCTATACCCAATAATCAATATTTACGATTCCTATAATCTGCTAAGAATATGCTTGACTTTGCTTAGCAGGTTTTTATGTCTTTTTTGAAAATAAACACTAAATAAACACTACGGTATATACTTGATATTACTGGTTTTATAGGCATTGTAAACACTAAATATTTTGCCGCTATCTCATTACTAACATAAATATTATATTATTTGCAGTTGCGAAAGTAAAATATCACGCCAATACAGCCCCGCTACGCAGTTTTTAAGACTTGATTCATATAATAATACCCCCGGCACATGGTCAGGCGGTTATATAGACTAACATCGACAAAAACTGCTAATTATGTGTGGTATATGTATAATTGTGGGAGTATATCAAGGGGAGGTTAACTTATGAAAAAAATACTATATATCACTGCTATACTAATTTTTGCATTGTCTACAGTATCTTTTGCTAGTCCAGCAACAGACTACTCGCAAGGCAAAGTCGCCATCGATATTAGCATTCGTCCTAATATGGATTTGGATTTTGGCGGAAATAAACTTGATGGTAAAAGTAGTAACCCTAACCTAGGGGTAACTATTGGTCTGGGAAATAAAATGGCGTTCCAATATCGCAACGATGCAGCAGATTCTAAAAGCTATACTTTTGGCGGTTCAGTTTATGGTATTGCTATTAACGGAGAAATACACGGTGATTTCAAAGCACAAGAATACAATTTACTTTACAAAATTGACAAAAATCTAACTGCATTAGTTGGTCTCACTAATGCTAAAGGTAGTCTCAAAGCTAGTGGGACTATTGGAGGTCAACCTGGTTCCATCGATTTCTCAGGTAAAGATTCCAATGGTTATCAAGTCGGCCTCATAGGTACAACAAAACTTGCCGAAAAAGCCAATGCTTATGGTATCATATCCGCGGGTAATAAAATAACAAATTATGAAGTTGGCGTTTCTTATGAATTCACAAAAAATGCTGAGTTCAACTTATTCTATCGTGACACAACATATAAAGGCATAAAAGTAACTTATGGCGGAGTTGATAGTCCTGATTTTGACTACAAAGCTAAAGGCATGGGTTACGGTATTACCTATAAATTTTAATATTGACTAAATACTCCCACTTACCCCGGATAAACCGCAAGGTTGTCTGGGGTAATTTATTTCTCCATAAACCATCGTCTGTCATAAACATCATAAAACAGACATACTTCCTTGTTCCGTATCCAACAAGTATATATAATTCCGTACCCACCAGCTTTTATTGACGCTGCCCTGTTTACGTTCAGTAGTTTGTCAATCTAAGCAGACGAGGGGACGGTGGAAGTGTCTTCTTTGTTTTCTCGCTAAGACACTTCCACCGTCCCCCTGTATTTCCCCTGTATTTTGAAACTTAGTATCTTTTTAGTGTCATGTCGTGCTCACCGATATTCCGCAAATAAACGGTGTCCGGCTTGATAAACTGAAAAGTAACTCTGACACTCATATTTACAGATGCTTCAAATATGTCTGAAGTTCCTTGTATTTTCTTTACTCTTAATGACGGGTGCCGCGGATTCTCCGTGATTAGTCTTAAGAATTTTTCTGCTTGTTCAATGCTCAGAATGCCTTTGCTGATTAATTTTTGTAGTTCTTTTACGAATTTATCGCTACGGCTAATCTGGGGGCATTTTTAAGCTCTCCCAATAATTCCTCAACGGAGAGTTCTTTACCATGCCCTTTGTCGGCTATTTCCTTATCGACTTCTTTCTCAGCAGCCTGCCATTCTTTTGACCAATACCAAGTCTGATCTTTTGACACCAGTGTCTTTGGCGTAATGATAATTTTACCGTTTTCTATAGTAAATTCTAGAATATCACCTTCGTTAATAGCTAACGCCTTGGTAAGAGTCTTAGGCAACGTAACTTGGTTTCTCTTGCGTACTTCAATACGCCCCATTGCCATTGTACTAACCTCCGTTGTTTGAATTTCTTATTTTCAGTATATCCGATTTTCGCACAAAAAGAAATAGTATCCCTATAAAAGGTTCCCTGTTATTTTTAGCTTGAAAAACAACCTTAGAGGATGCCAGGACGGGGTTATTGACACCCATCTCATGCTTTTGAAGTAATCAAAGATTGGGCTTATGGCAACAATGTTCAAAAACAACAAGGCTTCCGATTGTTCGGAAGCCTTGTTGTTTTGGTGACACACCGGGGAATCGAACCCCGAACCTACTGATTAAGAGTCAGTTGCTCTGCCAGTTGAGCTAGTGAGTCATATGGAGTTCTAAATAATAGGAAGTTCTTCGCTACCGCTCAGAACTAAGCGATTCGCACACGTTTTCGCGTCGCTGTTGCTCCTAAAAACGTGGCTCACTGCTTATGCTTATGGCTGGGGCGCTAGGACTCGAACCTAGGAATGCGGGAGTCAGAGTCCCGTGCCTTACCAACTTGGCGACGCCCCAATGTTATAGATAAATATTTGATGCACAATAAATATTATATATAGCTAGTACTGTTTTGTCAAATGCATATCAACCAAAGTTAATAATCTGTTTTCCACCTGCTTTTAATAATTACCCCTTTTGGGAAAGCTATTCACTGTATCTCGCAAAAATAATTTAGATTTTTTTCTATACAAGAAGGATTTTCCGGCAATAACTTCTAAGTTTTATATATACCTACTTTATAATATGTTTTGGAGGCGATTGAAATGAAGCAAATTACTGTTGGAGACTTGGCGCCTGATTTTGTTTTGAAAGATAATCGCGGCCAGGAAGTCCGTTTGTCAGACTACAAAGGGAAAAAGGTATTGCTGTCTTGGCATCCCCTTGCTTGGACAAAGGTTTGTGCCGATCAAATGAAATCATTGGAAGACAATCTGGCAAGGTTTGATCAATATAATACGGTTCCCCTGGGGCTCAGTATTGATGCTTATCCCAGCAAAAACGCCTGGGCAAAAGAACTGGGCATTGCTGAGGTAAAATTGCTGGCTGACTTTTGGCCGCATGGACAAGCCGCTCTAGACTATGGTCTCTTCCGTGATGTCGAAGGTTTTTCTGAGCGAGCCAATGTTCTTATCGATGAAAACGGCAAGGTTCTTTGGGTCAAAATATATCCCATTCCCGAGCTGCCCGACATCAACGAGGTATTTGACCAAATCAAAGGGTAAGCAACAAAATCATTGATTCTGACACACAAGCAACTCAGTCTTTCGGCAAAACGCCGGAAGACTGAGTTTTTTCTTTGATGTATCAGAAATTATGAGTTTTGAGAGTTATAGAGGCCTGATAAAACAAGAGGTGTCAAGTAAAATTGGCTTCTTAACTCAACCCCTGATATAGTACTGCCACCACTTTTTCTTAAAAAGTTATGTGCCTGTAAGGTAGTGGTGGTACCCCGGTACTCCTCGCAACTCACGTACCCCTTCGGCCTTTGCCGGAAAAAGCGTTCCGAAGGAGAAAATCCGGGCGGTATTCCGTAAAGAAGTCCCTACTGTTTGAGCGCAGCGAGTTTAGGGATTTTAGGAATATCGCCCGGCTTTTCAGCTTTTGGAGGCTTTTGGCCTAGACTTTTTGCTTCCTTTACTATGAAAACATCTCCTATGTGCCAAAAAAAAGGACGCACAAATACAAGCCTTCTAGTCTAGGGCCAAAAAATTTATGGTATGTAGGCAATTAGGCCGTAGCTGTGGTGGTGAGCTCCCAAC
>JAEZVB010000101.1 GCA_023443285.1 Bacillota bacterium | reverse complement strand
TTTAAACTTCATATCTTCAGGCAAACCACCCACATTGTGGTGACTCTTAATCACAGCAGCCGTGGCCGTTCCACTCTCAATTACATCTGGATACAGTGTCCCTTGAACCAGAAAATCGATATCGCCTAATTTAGCCGATTCTGCTTCAAACACACGAATGAACTCTTCCCCAATAATTTTCCGTTTTTGTTCAGGCTCTGTTATACCATCCAAGCGTTTCATAAAGCGGTCAACGGCATCTACGTATACCAGATTCATTTTGAAACCGTCCCGGAAAGTTTTTACGACCTGTTCAGCCTCCCCTTTACGCAAAAAACCATGATTAACAAAGACACAGGTTAACTGGTCTCCAATTGCGCGATGCACCAGCACAGCAGCAACAGAGGAATCAACCCCGCCGCTTAGGGCGCACAGAACGCGCTTATCGCCAACCTGTGCCTGAATCTTGGCAACTGCTTGATCAACAAAAGAACCCATATTCCAATCGCCTTTACAATCACAGGTGGCAAATAAAAAGTTCTTAAGCATTTGCATACCTTCGGGAGTATGTACTACCTCAGGATGAAACTGCACACCGTAAATCTGACGCTCCCGGTTTTCCATAGCAGCCACTGGAGTACTATTGGTATGAGCCGTGATATTAAAACCTGCCGGTGGCTCAGCAATATAATCGCCATGACTCATCCATACTTGAGTTTCAGCGCTTACTCCTGTAAACACTCCATCATTTTTATCAACCACTAGTTTGGTATTACCATATTCCCGTGAATCGGCATGAGCAACTTTGCCTCCAAGGGTATGGGCTGTCAATTGCATACCATAACAGATGCCCATAATCGGCAGATTAATTTCAAATACCTTGGGATCACATTTAGGAGCACCCTCACCGTAAACACTGGATGGTCCGCCGGAAAAAACTATACCCTTGGGCGCTAGTTGACGAATTTTATCAATACTAGTATTAAAGGGAACTATTTCGCAATAAACCCCGCATTCGCGTATTCGTCTTGCAATTAGCTGGCTATATTGGCCGCCAAAATCCATAACCAAAATCATTTCTTGTTTCTCTGTTGTCATATATAGAGACCTCCACCTCAGATAGTTGAGTAAACTTAGTTATCGGCATAAATCTGGAACTTTATGCAATCACATCAATTTCGCCACATATCGTCAAATTCCTGCCAACAGAGGAAAGTAAGTGCAAAAAAATTAAGATTGCTGCACCTTGTACCTAGTGACCATTCCCTTCCTGTCACTGAAGTCCCAAAGCGCGGCAATCTCTTTCTCTAGTGGCGTTGTATTCCCTTTTCACTGTATTTCTCCAATAGTTCTCCTACCGTAACAAAACTATACCCCTCTGCCTTCATTTTCTCAATAAGAATTGGCAGTGCCTCTGCGGTCTGTACCGGCGTATCCGATGCATGCATTAGAATAATTGCACCTGGCTTAAGGCGTTTCATAACTCTCTCAATAATGGCATCGCGGCCGGGATTTTTCCAGTCCAGAGAGTCTACATTCCAGATAATAGTCTTATACCCAAGCTCATCTGTGGCCTTTAGTGACTGTTGGCTATAGTGTCCGTTAGGCGGACGCAATAACCGCGGTTCCACTCCAGTAACCTCTTTTATTTGTTCATGGGCTTTTGTGATATCTTCCTTTACCCATTCTGGGGACATATCGCCATAGTTTTCATGCCGATAGCCGTGACTGGCAACCTCATGTCCATCCTGAGCTATGCGCTGTGCCACCTCAGGAAATTTCTTAGACCATGGTCCCATGATAAAGAAGGTAGAGTGAATATTGTTTTTTTGCAATGTATCGAGAATGGATGGCGTAAATTTATTGCCCCAGGAATGGTCAAAGGTAAGGGCTACCACCTTTTGGTCAGTACGTGTTCCGGCAATAGCTATCGGACCACCGGAAATTACACTAGCAACTTGCACATACATAGCCGATATGGCAAATAGGCCAATAATGCTATAAAAAATATTGCGGTGATGAAATAGGTGATGCAAGCTAATAATCATATATCTCCCTCCCTCCGCAGTACAGTAGTATGTATGCATCAGGCGGGCTGAATATGCTAAATCACTTGACCACGGTATAACGTAGTAATAGTTTGTTATCGTCTGATGTTCTTATATAGTCGAGCCCAATTCGGTTCACACGAACACCAATTCCAATGGCACCCGCGCCACCAAGCAAGTCAACCTGTGGTCTGAGCTTTTGCACCGATAAATCTGCCAACTTCTTATCAAGTACTTTCTTATCATCTTCTCTTTGCAAAGCGACTTCCTTATTTACCAGGTCGGTTACATCAATAATAGCCGAAGAACTAATTTCGCCGGTTAGTTTACCTTTTTCAAACTTTGTAGTTTCTCCTGTTATGCCCTTCATTTCAAAATTTTGACCGTTATATTTCATATAAAGCATCGGTGGCGGAACATGTAATTCAACATCTGTCTTTTCTTGGGTTGCTACCGACTGGCCGGCATTATCTTTATAAATAATAGTTTCTTTGGGGACATAGGCCAGTTGTGTGACAGTCTTTGTCTCTGTTTTAACAACGGGAGGTTTTTGTCTTTCCGTGTACAGCAATTGCTCCGTATTATTTAAACGTTCCCTGGCACTTGCTAATGCCTCCCGCAAATCTGACACATACCATGAATGCATCGCCCAACCGCCAAGGCCAAGCCCTAAGAAAAACACAAGCAAGAAGGGTATATATTTTTTCCACCAGCTGCCTGTAAGCTTTTCGACCACTGTATTAATTAAATCCGAATCGCCCAAAATCCACTCACACTCCTCATAATATAATCCGTCTTATGCTAACAGCCCCTTTGCTATACTATATTTTTGAGATCTGCTTCTTGTCACTACCGCAACAAAAAAGAGGCCGTCTATAAGTTTGCACTCATAGACGACCTCTACATTTTTTAGCTATTTACTGTAGCAAAATGGTAGCATTTGCAGCTTGCCGGATGAAACCCTGTATTTACAAGGGTTTACATGCCAAACTACATCATGCCGCCCATACCACCCATGCCACCCATGCCGCCCATGCCGCCCATGGCTGCAGCAGCACCAGCGTCTTTTTCAGGCTTATCGGCAACAAGCGTTTCTGTAGTAAGAACCATAGCCGCGATACTAGCAGCATTTTGCAATGCCGAACGAGTAACTTTGGCTGGGTCAACAATACCAGCAGCAATCATATCGATATATTTTTCGTTCAGAGCATCAAAGCCCTGGCCTTTAGGAGTATTCTTAACATTGGCAACAACAACCGAGCCTTCTAAGCCAGCATTGTTGGCAATTTGACGTACCGGCTCTTCAATGGCGCGTCTAACAATTTCAACACCTGTTTTTTCGTCGCCAACAAGTTGCAGGCTATCCAAGCTGGACTGAATGTCAATGAAAGTAGTACCACCACCAGCTACAATGCCTTCTTCAACAGCTGCACGAGTTGCATTAAGAGCATCTTCAATGCGCAGTTTCTTTTCTTTGAGTTCGACTTCGGTAGCAGCGCCAACTTGGATAACGGCTACGCCGCCAGCCAGCTTAGCCAGACGCTCTTGGAGTTTTTCTTTGTCGAAATCGGAAGTGGTTTCTTCGATGTGAGCGCGAATTTGATTAACGCGTTTTTTGATTTCTTCAGCCGAACCACTGCCATCCACGATAGTGGTTTCTTCTTTGGATACGCGGATTTGACGAGCGCGGCCAAGGTCTTCCACAGTTACACTGTCAAGCTTGCGTCCAAGTTCCTCAGTGATAACAGCACCACCGGTGAGAATGGCGATGTCTTCCAGCATAGCTTTTCTGCGATCACCAAAGCCAGGAGATTTAACAGCGACAGCACGGAAAGTGCCACGAAGTTTATTTACAACTAAGGTAGCAAGAGCTTCGCCTTCTACATCTTCAGCAACAATTAAGAGCTCTTTACCTTGTTGAACTACTTTTTCCAGTACTGGTAAGAGGTCGGCAATAGCGCCAATCTTACGGTCAGTAATAAGAATGTACGGATCGTTCAGTACGGCTTCCATTTTATCCGGATCAGTAACCATGTAAGGTGAGATGTAGCCACGGTCAAATTGCATACCTTCTACAACATCAAGGTCGGTACCCATAGTTTTGGACTCTTCAACAGTGATAACACCGTCTTTGCCCACTTTTTCCATAGCTTCTGCGATCAGTGAACCAATTTCAGCATCGCCGGCAGAAATAGAAGCAACTTGGGCGATAGCGTCTTTGGTTTCAACTTTTTTGGAACTTTTCTTGATTTCATCAACAAGTACGTTAACCGCCTGTTGAATACCTTTTTTCAGGATCATAGGGTTAGCACCGGCAGCAACATTTTTCATGCCTTCACGAATCATAGCTTGTGCAAGCAAAGTAGCTGTAGTAGTACCGTCACCGGCAACATCATTGGTTTTGGTAGCAACTTCTTTTACAAGCTGTGCTCCCATATTTTCAAACGGATCTTCCAGATCAATGTCACGGGCAATGGTTACACCATCGTTAGTGATAGCCGGAGCTCCAAATTTTTTATCAAGCACTACATTGCGACCTTTAGGTCCTAAAGTAACTTTTACAGCATTAGCCAGTGCATTTACTCCTCTTTCGAGTGCCCGGCGTGCATCTTCGTCAAATAAAATTTGTTTAGCCATTTATGTATTACCTACCTTTCACATTATAGTAAAATTGGGTTGATGATTAAATTATAGCCAGGATGTCTCTCTCGCTGATGATGAGGTACTCTTTCCCCTCGACCTTTACTTCAGTGCCCGCATATTTGGAGAAAATGATATTATCGCCAGCTTTGACTTCTAAGGCAACCTTTTGGCCGTTTTCCAGAGTTTTACCTGTCCCAACAGCAACAACTTTACCTTCTTGCGGCTTCTCCTTAACTGTGTCAGGAAGAACAATACCACTCTTGGTAACTTCCTCCTTTGCCAGTGCTTCAATCACTACTCTGTCGCCTAATGGCTTAATCATGTAAAGACCTCCCTTTATAGTGTGTTATATATTTTATTGATTGTTGTTAGCACTCACTCAAGGCGAGTGCTAATTCCATAATTTATAATATAAAATTCTCCGTGAAAAATCAAGAGCATTTGCGTAAAAAGTATATTATTTTTTAAAAAATTTGCTGGAAATATTAGGGCAGAGACAATTTAGTCTCTGCCCTGGCATAAAAATCAGTATTAACGTTTACGGGTAGCGGACTCCACGATAGCTGCTGCCACATCCTTAATTGATTTACGTTTACTCATACTATATTGCTGAATACGGCGGTATGCTTCCGTTTCGGTTAAACTGTAGGCATCCATCAATATCCCTTTGGCACGGTCAAGTACTTTTCTGGTTTCCAGTGAATTTTTGACTTCCTCCAGTTCTCGCTCCAATTCTGCAAATTCCTTAAACCGCGATAAAGCGATTTCCATTGCGGGAAATAAATTAGCTTCTTTTACCGGCTTGACCAGATAAGCAAGTACTCCTGAGTCTTTCGCTTTTTCTACAATTTCCTTTTGACTGAAAGCAGTTAACAGCAGTACTGGCGCCAATTTTTCATTGGAAATGATTTTAGCAGCTGTAATTCCATCCATTTCAGGCATTTTAATATCCATAACAACAAGATCCGGTTGGTGTTTGCGAGCCAATTCTACCGCTTTCACGCCGTCTGGTGCTTCGCCGACCACAGTATGTCCGGCCTCTTCTAATATCTCTTTAAGATCCATTCGTATGATTGATTCATTATCTGCAATTACTATCCGCAAAGCTTCCATGTTATTCCTCCTTGACCTCTTTCGCGCCTTCTGTTAGGCGGGGAATGGTAATAAAGGCATGCGTACCGGAACGAGAAAATAGACGAAATTTCCCTCCAAGATCATTTTCTATCAGTGTCCGAACTATCTGTAAGCCCAGACTGTTAGTATTATCAAGATTAAATTCGTCGGGTAGACCAATACCGTCGTCATAAATATCTATCTGATAGTTCTCTGGCGTTGTCGTAATATCGACACCCAGGAGTCCTTCTTTTCGACCTACGAAACCATGTTCAATCGAGTTTTGAATAAGCTCATTAATTACTAATGCCAAACTGCTTGCCTGCTCAGAAGGTAAAATAACAGTTTGCCCATTAAATACTGTTTCAATATTAAAATTGGGTTCAAGCATGTTTTGAATTACCATATCTAGAATATTCTTGGTAACTTCAGCCACATCAATAATGCCTCTGTCCTGTTGAGATAAAAACTCATGTACAACTGATATACTCAAAATCCGGTTGACACTTTCTCTTAGCGCAGCCTTGACTTCAGGAGTCTTGGTGCGCCGAGCCTGCAATCTGAGCAAACTGGCAATCGTTTGCAGATTATTTTTTACCCGGTGATGTATCTCCTGAATTACGGCTGATTTTACCAGTAATTCTTTTTCTTTTTTTCGAAGCTCTGTTACATCGGAAATAATGAATACAGTACGTATCACTAAACTGCCAACGAAGATAGGAATTGCCCGTTGTACCAAAATCATGTTACCGGCTGGCAGTTCTTTTTCCAGTGTCTGCCCGGTAGTCAGTGCCTTTTGAGCCAGTCTCATATTGACTTGGCGATCAGATGCCCGGCGCCCCATAATCCGGTTGATACCGAGGACTTTGTAAGTGGCATCGGCTGCAGAGTTGGCAAAAATAACATACCCGCGTTCGTCAATAATGATAATACCATCACGCGTAGCCAGTGGGCGATACAGTTTACGTCCCATTGTATCATCAATGGTCGCCATAGTTAAGAGCATAGATGCTGTTTCCACCAGCATACCATGTCCTTCAGCAATCGCTTCCTGATTACTGGTCTCAAAACTTGCGGCAGCAATGATTTGTCCTGACGCATCTTTTATCGGATACACCCGCATTTCAAGCGCAGCCATACCAAGCTCCCATTCGCGCTGTCCTGCAATAGCAGTACCTGCTGCGAGTGTTCGCCATATTAGCGGCTCTTCAACTGCTTGTACCGTACTACCAAGTATACTGGTTTTGAAATCAATATAACAGGTATTGGGTTTGGCCTGGGCAACAATAGCCAAAAAGTTTTCGCTACGTGCCGGAGCATACAGCGTAACCTGAGCGTGAGCAAGATCAGCTGCCAATCCTAGAACACTTGCTGCATTCTCAATCACTTGCGTTTGTTCTGTGGTCAAGGTCGTTATTTTGCAGCAAATATCGGCAACTACGCCCATAAAATTTCCCCCATTCAGAATCAACCAAGCTCTAATCACTATGTATTCAACTATATCTGTAAAAATTCCTTGTTAGCTGGTACCAAGTTAAAATAAGTGTACGCGCAAGTTTTATCCACAACCATCAATGGTGTTATCCCGAAGTTATCCACAATATCCACAGGGTTATTCACAGCCAAATTGTCATTTTACCATTGTATTTACCCATCTCACACGCACTTACTCACATTATCCACAATTGTAATTTTATTGTTTTCCACACTGACCTAATTTCAGCGCCGGCAAGGCATTCAGATGAAGATCGGCAAAATCCCCGGCCAGATACTGATAATAGGCTCTACAGGCAATCATCGCCGCATTATCTGTACACAGCACCGGCGGTGGATAAAATAATGCTATCTCGTGCTGCGCGGCGGCCGCTCTTAACTCGCTTTGCAAAAATGAATTAGCTGCCACTCCACCTGCTAGAACCAGCTGCTTAACACCAACATATTCTGCCGCTGCTATTGCCTTCTCAACCAATACATCTACAACGGCGGCCTGAAAACTGGCGGCTACATCAGGAATACACACAGTATCCCCATGCTGCGCAGCCGTGTTTAGATAATTTAATACTGCTGATTTTAAACCACTAAAGCTAAACGCGAATCGATTCTCCCCTGTTTGTCCTGCAAAGGCTCGTGGAAAAGCAACGGCAGTACGATTACCCTCTTTAGCCGCGTTATCAATGTGCGGGCCTCCAGGATAGGGGAAATTCATAACCCTGGCAATTTTATCAAAGGCTTCCCCTGCTGCATCATCGCGGGTTTGACCCAAGAGTTCCAGTTTATTATAGTCCTTGAGATGAATTAACGAAGTATGTCCACCAGACACCACCAGAGCCACAAAAGGTGGCTTAAGTTCTTCATGTGCCAAAAAATTAGCAAAAATGTGACCTTCTAAATGATTAACTCCAATTAGCGGTTTATTTTGAGCAAAGGCCAGGGCTTTAGCTGTGGCTACGCCCACTAAAAGTGCACCGACTAACCCCGGCCCATAGGTAACACCGATAGCATCAACACTAGCTAGTGTTGTTCCCGCTTCAACTAAAGCCTGATCGATAACCGGAATGACATTTTCTATATGTTTACGCGAGGCGATTTCTGGTACAACGCCACCAAATTTTTGATGTGTCGGTACCTGAGACGAAATAACATTAGATAAAATTGTACGGCCATTCACAACAACCGCTGCGGAGGTTTCATCGCAGCTTGTTTCTACAGCCAAGGTTATACTTTGCTTCATAAGGACAGACCTCCATCATATGTCTGTTAATTATTACATACTCAAGTGATGTATTTTATTCACGCAAGCGAGCCACATTAAAACCAAGGACAATAACATGCAGTCCAGGAAAGGAGGTGCAGTAAATGGCACGCTCGAATAAACCTGTAAACCCGGGAGCTGAAAACGCTCTTGACCAGATGAAAATGGAAGTTGCTAATGAATTAGGTATTTCCGAGCGAGTTCGCAGCCAAGGTTGGTCCACTATGACATCAGCAGACTGCGGCCGCGTAGGCGGTCACATGGTTCGCAAAATGATCGAGCAATATGAATCTACTCTCCAATAGATTTTATAGCGCTAGGGCGGCTACAGCCGCCCTAGCGCTTTATCTAGGAACCAAGCTGTTCTATATAATAGCACCAAAGAACAACTTGGTTCCTAGATAAATCAATGATAAAATCAATCGCACTCTATCACCGTTTGGCAAACTCCTGCATATGCTACGTTACACAATCACCCTTTTAGGGCTGCGAATATATCACGCAGCTCCTTCTTTTTTCGCAAGTTATTTATAAATTATCAAGCCACATAATTAACGCATCTTCGCCTAATTCGGCATAATAATTGGGGCGAAGACCACGTTCAACAAACCCACGACGCGAGTATAAGTTGCGAGCTGCCGTGTTGGATGGGCGAACTTCGAGCGTCATGCTAACTGCGCCCAGCATTTTGGCAGAAAGAATCATATGCTCTAGCAGCAATGTTCCAAGACCTCGCCCCCGGCACTCAGGTAAGAGGGCAACATTGGTAACATGAGCTTCATCCACCACTATCCAAAAACCGCCATAACCTACTAACTGCCCCTCTTCCTCAACAACCAGATAATGCGCCAAATCATTTCCATTGATTTCTTCTTCAAAAGCAGTACGGGACCAGGGGGTAGAAAAGGACTGATTTTCCACACTCACCACAGCATCAATGTCACTTGCCTGCATCTGTCTGATTCTTATTAGCTCAGGCACTAGCGGCACTCCTTGGCTTGCCGACGCTCCCACAATTCCTCAGCCTCGGATCGTCTGATGTATAGGGGTTCCAAGCTGGCTATATCATGGCGTATACCTTGGCCATACATGGCTTGTGCCATAACGGCGACACTACCGGCACGTGGCATAACAACATGTGGGGGTGCCGGGTGAACAATATCCGCTTTATGCATGACAGCCGCTTCACCTAGCATTAAAGCTGGCTTATCTAAATTAGCGAGTTCGGCCTGTGCCTGGGCAAAAGCCACTACCTGTGGCGGTTTTACTTCATAAACAGTATCCTCACGCCATTCATACAGTCCCAAGTATACATTGCCTTTTTGTGCATCAAGCATAGGAGCCAAAATCACTCCAGGAACCGGGCAGGAAAACGCCAACGCCGCCAAAGTGGGTACACCAATAAGCGGAATGTTAAGTGCGTAGGTAAGAGCTTTGGCTGTCGCTAAGCCAATCCTCAGACCAGTAAAAGAACCAGGACCAATGCTTACAGCAACTGCTTTTAAGCTAGTTTGCGCTATTTCAGCCATTTCAAGCAAATGGGCAATATGAGGCATAAGCCTTTCCGAATGTGTTTTTCGGGTTTGAATCGTAAGTTCAGCCACCAACGTGTCTGATGTGGCAATGGCCACACTAGATACAAGGGTGGCTGTATCAACAGCAAGAATCGGCAACCTGTTTCAACTCCTCACAAAGCGTTTGATACCGTTCGCCCTTGGCCTTGAAATTAATGAGACGCTCATCTGGCAATTCTCCATACTCTAAGGTCAGCCATAAGTGCTCTCTAGGCAAAAACTCACGGAATTTCTCAGGCCATTCAATAATAGCAACGCCACCGGCTTCTACATAATGATCAAATCCAATATCGTTAAGCTCTGATGGATGTTCAAGACGGTATAAATCAAAATGATATATAGTAAGCTCCTGTCCGGTCATGGTCTGACCGTCATACACATTTAGCACAGTAAACGTAGGACTGCCAACAACATCTGATACCTGGAGTCCTGCCGCAATCCCCTGGCTTAACAAGGTTTTACCGGCACCAAGATTACCTGACAAACAAATAACATCTCCAGGCTTAAGAACCTTGGCGAGTTGCTGACCAAATTTATAAGTATCCTCTGCTGATGCAGTCTTTTGTATCAGCTTATCCAGCGGCTTATCTTGGCGGAAGTGGTTATATCCCTTTGCCTCAATAGCCTCCATGCTGCCATCTTCACTAACAAGGATCACGCCCTTCCCAGCATCCACAATCTCACCAATCTTAACTAACCGCAAATCTGGCTGAGCAGATAGCAGTTCTTCAAATTTTCTGGGCTCCATAGTAAACAAGAGCTGGAAATCTTCGCCTCCATATAGAGCGTAGTCAAGCGCCTGTTTGCCTAGCTTTTCCGCAGCCTCTAATAGCTCGGACGCAAGTGGAATTTGCTTGGCAAACAGTTTTACCCCGACACCACTCGCTTTGGCTATTTCATGTGACTCACTGGCTAAGCCGTCACTAATGTCATCCATACTGGTGGCACCGGCTGCTGCCAGGATAGCTCCTGCTTTAACCTGTGGCCGCGGCGATAAATGAGCGGTAACCAATGGCCAGGCAAAATCAAAATCCTCCCACTCACTGGTTGATAATAAGTCCAGACCTGCAGCCGAATTTCCCAGACACCCGGTAACTGCGATAACATCGCCAGCCTGCGCGCCTGAACGCCTCACCAAGTTAACTGGCTCAACCTCACCGGTTACGGCAACATTGATCACTAGTCCCTTGGGACTAGATACAGTATCACCACCGACAATATTAACCCCAAACTCATGGCAAATCTCTTTCATGCCCTGATACAAACTCACAATAAAGTCTGCCGGTGTGGACGAAGGCAAAGCCACCGATACTACGGCATGACGAGGTGCACCGCCCATAGCGGCAATATCACTTAAATTAACGGCAATTGCCTTATAACCAAGCTGCCAAGGAGTTGTAGTAGCCAAATCAAAATGCACGGCTTCCACTAACATATCCGTAGTTAATAACAGCAATTGCCGGGGTGTTGGCAGTAATACAGCAGCATCATCGCCAATACCAAGGACCACGCTGCCATGATCACTAATTGTATCTTGTTTAATTAAATCAATCAGACCGAATTCTCCGAGTTTTGCAAGCTCGTTCATGGAAACACCACCTTCTATGGCTGCGTAATGTTTCTAATAAATTCTCTTTTGTGCAAGTATTTCCTGCAAGAATAGTATACCTCAACATGAAAAAAAGTTGTACCGTATAGAGGATTTATCCCTACCCGCATCAAATTTATCCCAAGAAAGTTCAAAAATGTCGGGAGGATCTTGAATGGATAAGCTACGATTAAAGATCTCCAATATTGACAGAGTGGGGCTAGTCCTTGATATTTCCCAAATACTTGCCACCAGAAAAATTAACATTATCTCCATGGAAGTCGAACTAAATACAATTTATATGGAGTTTCAAGCACTTGCATCTGATGTCAAGCAAAGACTTTTTGATGAATTGCTTTCCATCCCGCAAATTACTAGTGTGACTGAAATAAAACTTATGCCGCATCAAGAACGTTCTGAACAGCTTAATGCCGTGCTTACCTCTGTAAGCGACGGCATTATCGGCATTGACCTTGAAAGACAAATTACACAGTACAATTTCGCAGCCGAAAAAATTGTCCGTTTGCCGGCTCAGGATGTCTTAGGCAAGAATTTTGAAGATATTTTCCCTACCGACAGTCCGCTATTAACAACATTAACGCAAGGCATCCCCTATAACAATCGGGAAATAGTACTCGAAAAAACCAAAAGTCACTATCTATCAAGCGGTCGCCCGATTGTGGACAAGCAAGGCCGCATTATTGGCGCAGTTACTGTCATTAAGGATATTAGTGCTGTTAGAGAACTGGTATATACAGTAACTGGGCAGCGACAAATTACTTTTGACGAAATCATGTTTACCAGCCAAGCCATGCGCAAAGTAATAGCTGTAGCCAAATCCATTGCCTGCGGAGAATCAACAGTACTTATCCGAGGTGAAACCGGCACAGGCAAAGAACTTATCGCCAGAGCGTTGCACGCTGCTTCAGTGCGGCATAACAAAATATTTGTTCCCCTAAACTGTGCGGCCATTCCTGATGCGCTCCTAGAAAGCGAATTATTCGGTTATGAAGACGGAGCCTTTACCGGAGCCATCAAAGGAGGCAAACACGGCCTGTTTGAGTTTGCCAGCGGTGGTACTATCTTCCTGGATGAAATTGGTGAAATCCCTTCCCACCTCCAAGCCAAGCTCCTCCGCGTACTACAGGAAGGAAACGTACGGCGTATTGGGAGTAACAGGGAAATCCCCGTCAATATTCGTGTCCTGGCAGCAACCAACCGCAATCTCGAAAAAATGATTGCCTCTGGAAGTTTCCGGGAAGATTTGTATTACCGTCTTAATGTAATTCCGCTATTTATCCCTCCACTACGGGAGCGCCGGGAAGATATCCCTCTCTTAGCTCAAGTCTTTCTTCGTCGTTGTTCTTCCCGTCTCCATAAAGAAGTAACTACCTTTGACCAACATGCGTTAGATAAGCTTATCAATTATCACTGGCCGGGAAATATTCGCGAACTAGAAAATGTCATCGAACGAGCTGCCGCTATTGTTTCCGGCGCTACAATTTACGGTCACCATATTGTGTTTGATCAGGAGTATACGCCGCCGGCTACTGGAGAGCTAGCCTGCAATCGGACTCTTGAAGAGATTACCGATGAGATCGAACGCGATGTGCTAATTAAAGCGCTAAAGCAATATACCAGTTCACGTCAACTAGGCGCAGCCCTCGGGCTATCTCATACAGCAGTATTAAAAAAACTGCGCAAACACCGATTATCACTTGACCGCCATCCAAAATAAGAAAGCAGCAGCCTTTATCTAAGGACTGCTGCTTTTCGCAATTATTTTTTAATGATTTTTTCGGAACGGCTAAGGGGTTCGCTAGTATCCATATGCCCGGAAATGGTCTCAATTTTCTTTCCGTTAACCATTATCTGCACCTGCTGAATATCCGGAAACTGCGTAAGTGTATTAACAATAGCTGCTACCAGCAAAATCTCACCGGCTGATCCACCACCACTGCGCTTAATTAATTTGTCATTAAAATCCGCAAAGGCAATATGGTCTTTAACCGTCAGATTTTTTAGTTGTGTCCCCTCAGGCATAACCCCAACAAGATCGGGGCTTTTGGTTCCTGCCTGCAAAAGCTCCATAGCAGTACGAGCCGGATGGCTGTTAACAGGGACTGTATGTGTCTCCGGCACAAGATACATAGCATCTTTCGTGGCATGATACACCACAAGCTGCATTGTCCGTTCCGGGTTAGCATTCACACCGCCTGCAGACTGCGACTGTTCAGTTGTCTTTTTATCAGTAGTAGTTGCTGCTCCTTGTTGACTCGCGGGAACAGAACTATCACATCCGGCAATTATAAACGCCGCGGTTATTAGCGCAGCCATTAAAAGCAATCTAATAGTTTTCATCATACCCACCTCTTTAGTTTAGCTTGGCAGCCTGGTCAAAAAACCGCTCCAGTCCCCGTACTATTCCTAGAGACATTTTTTGTTGAAACTCAGGTGAGGTTAAAAGTTTTTCTTCTCTTGGGTTAGATATAAAGGCCAGTTCCACAAGTGCTGCCGGCATCTGTGTCCTTTTAATTACATAAAAGTTAGCTGACCTGGTTCGCCGATCCTGCAATTCGCCAGCCTCAATCAAATTTGTTTGCAGTGCCGAAGCCAGCATAGCATCATACAGGGTTTTAGGGTAATAGTAAGTTGTCGTGCCACCTGCAGAACGATCTGTAAAAGAATCGGCATGAATACTTACAAATATATCAGCCTTCCGGCTGTTAGCCGCAGTGGAACGTGCTTTTAGCTCTTCAACATCAGTTGCCTTTGGCCCAAAAACATCACGATCATCCTGCCGGGTCATAATAACCCTGGCTCCTGCCTTTTCTAACAACTCTTTTACATTCTTAGCCACTGCCAATGTAACCATTTTTTCCTGATACCGGCTAGGCCCAATAGCTCCGGGATCACTACCACCATGCCCGGGATCAATGGCAATTACCTTGTTCTTTAGACCTGCCGTAAAAGAAAAGTTCGGAAGCGGCATAGGTTTATTAATATCCACAACCACCCGGAATGGTTTTTTTGCTTTAGCATCACTCGGCAGGGTAAATACACTGTAATCGCTCTCTTCCACCGTTAACGGCAAATCAAACGTTATCTTGGTATCTTGACCACTAACATCAAAACTGACCTTCTCAATAACTTTTCCGTCAAACTCAAGATCAGCAACGTCTTTGCCCGGGGTTGTCCCTTTAATAGTCACAACCAGCCGGGGGGTAGGCGCGTTAATAATAACGCCACTGGCCTTGACAGGACCGGATACATCCATAACTAGGCGCAGCTTAGCTGTGCCGGAAACCGCTTCGGTATGATTAGCCCAGCGAACTTTGCTAAGTTCTAGACTGCTACTTACACCAGACTTAGCTGCCTGCCCGGAAGTTTTAGGCGCCGCAGTAACATATGCACCTGTCCAGGAAGTAACAAACAGGGTAATCAACAATAATAACACTATTTTTCGCAATAAAGGCACCTCCAGACCGCGAAGTGTCTTTAATAAGTTCGTGCTTATTGTCAAAATTCCTGCAGGACTAACGTCACAAATCCTCAAAAACTAAAATATATACACAAAAACTGCAGAAAGCTATAGCTATTGGTTATTACTTTCTTGGTTCTGCTTCATGATTTGCTCAAAAAGGGCATCCACCTCAGCCTGCGCCTCTATGGTAGCTTCAGCATCAACAACAATCTCAATTGCCAGGACACTGCCTTCTTTAGCTGCCGGCAATAGCTCTTTGGGCCAGATTACACTGATTTCCCGTTCTCCAGCCAAAAACACCGCCTTGTCACCCTCAAACCGGTCAATTATCGCTTTAATCTTCATGCTTATCGCTCCTTTGTAATGGTGTAGGTTTTCCCATCGCTGGCAACCGTCACTGTCCCATCTGTATCGGTACGATATATTACGATTTTTTTATCTTTGTATTTTTTCAATGTGGATGGATGTGGATGATGATATTCATTATTGGCGCCCAGCGAAATAATCGCAGTCTCTGGGCTTACCGCCTGTAAAAAGGGTACAGAAGAGGAGGAACGGCTGCCATGATGGCCACTCTTTAACACGGTACTCTTTAGAATAGACGCGTCCTTTTTTAGCATACGCTCTTCTGACTCGCTTTCTGCATCACCTGTAAGCAGCATCGAGAAGTTGTTATATACCAGCTTGGCCACTATGGAATTGTTATTGATATCTGACTCACTGCCAACAATAAGTGGCTTATCTGGCGCTAATATTTTAAGCATTATCTCATTTCCCAAATCAATTGTCATCCCGGCGTTAACTACCGTAAAAGGAATCTTTTGTTTTTGAATCTGCGCTAAATACTGTTTGTATAAGTTAGATGTGGTTTTTTGACCACTGTCATATATTTGCTTCACCGTAAATTGCTGAAACACGGCAGCAACACCGCCAATATGATCCGCGTGCGGATGGGTAATAATCAGTTTATCAATAGTGGTAATCCCTTGGCTTTTAAGCAATTTTACTAGTCTATCCTTGGCCGGAACATCCCCTGTGTCAATAAGCACCACCTGATCCTGAGCGCGGATAAGAATGGCATCACCCTGGCCAACATCCAGCACCTTAACCGTAAGCGGCGCGGTTGCCGATGCAAGTCCACCGCCACTTGCCGGGCCAGTTTTACAGCCAGCCATAAAAACTAGTGAAAAAATGGTCATAACTATGATCAGCCATGACCACTTATGAATACTGTTCATGTTATCTCTCCCCTATATTATGTAAGTCAACAAACTAAAAATAGGCAG
The DNA here is from genome assembly GCA_023443285.1 of Bacillota bacterium. GTDB lineage: Bacteria > Bacillota > Negativicutes > Sporomusales > Sporomusaceae > Sporomusa. The sequence continues at coordinate 20,234 of JAEZVB010000101.1, read as the reverse complement.
TCGCCCGCCTATCCCTCGCATTTAAAGCTGAACTAACCCTATGCTTATTCGAATTGCTTCGTCCACCTTATTCATGATTTCTTCACTTAGATGGGTTACCTTTTCCCGAAGACGGCGTTTATCAATAGTACGCAGTTGTTCCAACAACACAACAGAATCTTTTTCAAGATTATATTGTTTGGCACTAACTTCCACATGAGTAGGAAGCTTTGCTTTGGAAATCTGCGAGGTAATAGCAGCAACAATAACTGTTGGACTATATTTGTTACCAACATCATTCTGAATAACTAAAACTGGCCTATGCCCACCTTGCTCTGAGCCTACTACCGGACTCAGATTTGCATAATAAATATCCCCGCGTTTGACAATCATTCTATTCACGCTCCGCCAGTAGTCCAGGCATTAGCTCAAACGTATCAACATCTTCCAATAAGCCTTCTTCAGCTAATGTCAGATTAATGACTGCCATTTCCTGATAACCTTTTTTCATCATATCACGTACAGCCTTGCGCTTGCGCTCTTCTATATAAAGACGCATGGCATCTCTAACAAACTGACTTCTGCTCAATTTGTCCATAGCTATTATGCCATCGATTTCTTGTAACAATGCGTTAGGAATACTTATCATAATTCGCCGTAACTCGGCCACACCATCACCCCCGCCAGATATGGAGCATACTAAAAGATAATATTATTATATAAGCAATGCTATACTAGTGTCAACGTATTTTATATACTTTAATAATTATTTATCCCGTACAAAGCAGCCGGCACAGCTTTAATCAAATCTGTTGCTGTCATCCCGATCATACCAGTTTGCGCAACAACATCCCCGGCCAAGCCATGAATATAGACCCCCGCCACTGCAGCATCATGACTTGACATCCCCTGAGCAAGCAAAGCAGCAATAATACCAGTTAGCGCATCACCAGTACCACCAGTAGCCATACCAGCATTTCCTGTAGTATTAATATATACTTCACCATCAGGAAATGCAACAACAGTGTGTGCTCCTTTTAATACGACAATGCAGCCCCATTCTCCTGCCGCTTGCCGAGCCACCTGTACACGATCAGCATTTACCGCCTGGGCAGAAAGTCCGGTCAATAATCCCATTTCACCAGGATGTGGTGTAACTACTGGCAAAGCAGCACATTCTGCTAACAAATTCGTATAACCTTGTAGTGCATATAAAGCATCGGCATCAATGACCAAGGGACACCTTACCGCAGTAATAACTTCGCGCACTGCTGACGCTGTTTCCTCATGGCGGCCAAGCCCTGGCCCAATCGCCAATGCATCATTGCTCACAGCCAACTCGACAATGTCATTCACAGCTTCCCGGCCAATACCCCCTGACCCGGTTTCACTTAACGCTTTTGTCATAACTTCTGTCAGCTTCACTGCTAATATCTTCTGAATGCCTTCAGGAGAAGCCAAGGTAATCAGCCCTGCTCCGGTTCTAAGGCTCGCCTCGGCCGTCATAGCGGCTGCACCGCTCAACCCCTGCGAACCTGCCACCACAGCCACCCGTCCATTTGTTCCTTTATGACTGTTCGGATTACGCCGCGGCAATATGGCACGCACAGCACTGATCATTAGTATATTTTGCTTAATATGCAGCCCTTCCACAACCGCTGTTGGTATACCAATGTCAGCAACCGTCAGTTCACCGGCGCACTGAGCGCCGGGGTATAAAAACAAGCCCGGTTTCGGCAGGCCAAAAGTAACCGTATGAGAAGCCTTAACCGCTTTACCACAAATTCGTCCGGTGTCAGCATCCACGCCTGAGGGAATATCCACAGCAATAACGAGTTTTCCGGCATCATTAATACAATCGATAATCCTGTCCATGTCACCGGTGACTTCGCCACGAAAGCCTGTCCCCAAGAGCGCATCTACTAAGCAATCAGAAAAATTAGCTGCAACTCTAACCTTGTCCCAATCACGTTTATTGATAACCTCAATTGTATCTATATTCATTTTATCAATTATATCCAGATTTATGCGAGCATCACCGCTAACAGCCGTCTTCTCGCCTAGTAAGAAAACCTTTACTTTCGCACCTTTGTTAGCAAGATGTCTGGCAATAACATAGCCATCTCCGCCATTATTGCCTTTTCCGGCAAATATACAAATCTTTCGGTCTACCAGCGGATTTAGGATTGACTCCAAATGCCGTACTACCGCCACACCGGCATTTTCCATCAATACCGTTCCTGGAATACCATACTCATTAATAGCAATACGGTCGATCTCCCGCATTTCTGCAGCTGTTGGTGCTTGCATTACTTACTCCCCCTCTAAAACCACCTGCGCGGCAGCATATTCTTGGGTATGTGTCAGCGATATGTGTATAACAGCAACACCAAGTTTGGCAGCCAATATGCTAAAACTACCATGCAAAACAATCCCCGGTTTACCGACCTCGTCGATGACAACTTCAATATCCCGGACTTTCCCGCCGGCAAACCCACTGCCAAGTGCTTTCGCCACCGCTTCCTTTGCAGCAAACCTCGCCGCAAAAGATGCGGCTTGCTGAACGCCCCGTTTGCAGCAATACTCGGCTTCATCGGCAGTAAATACACGTTTTATAAATGCCTCGCTGGCAATAGCTGCTTTAATCCGTTTTATCTCAACAATATCAATACCAATACCAATAACCACGACATCACCTACCATAAATTTGCAGTTATATTATATACTAAAAATTCCAAAAGAGAAATATAAAGCAAACACGGCTTGCGCCGAGCCTTTGGCGAAAGCGGAAGTCGATGTTGCCCTTATCCTGCTTTTAAGAAAGTTATACTTTCTGTTAGGGTATAAAACACGGCTTCCGCCTTAGGCCAAGGCAGAAGCCGATATTGGTTACATCGAAGCGCGGCGCAATAAATATATCCCTGGCACAAGAGCAGTAATGTTAGCCAACCATGCAGCAAGCGCTGGTGGCAGCGTACCATTTTGCCCCATCGCTGTACCTGTTGTCATGACTATATAATACAGAAAAATAATCAGCACACTATATCCTAAGCCACTCGCCGAACCGGCACGCGGCGAACTCAGTGCGAGCGGCGCGCCAATAAGGGCAAAAATCATACAAGCTGCCGGAATGGCTGCCCGCTGATACAATTCCACTAAATAGATATTTTTTTGCCGTTGTCCGTCTGGCAGAGCGGCAGCCGCTTGTTTTAGTTCACGGATTGTCATTTCATCACTGCGTTTTTCCTGAGATGGTGCATTGTTATTCTCCGATGGCAGATATTGTTGGGCAAAATACATTGTTCTTGTGCTATCAGGAGATGTAATATCTTGAATAGCACCTGTTTCAAGAGCCAAACCATTATCTTGACGAACAGCCTTATCAGCGGTCTCAATGCGCACCGGCAGGTTGTTTTCGAATTCCTGAACAGTTACCTGCTGCATAGCAGCTGTATCCTCGTCATAGCGGCGGGCATAAGTCAAACGCCCAATACCATCTTTAGATTTTTCTAAAAGCACCAGATGCTCCTGGCTTTTCGGCTTGGTATTGCCTTCAATCTCATAACGAACAAGGTCATTGTAGGCTTCATTGGCCGCCGGCACAACGGTTTCATTAAACACCATGGCAAAAGCGCTAATAAAAAACGCCGTAATAAATACCGGCGCGGTCAACCGGTAAAAACTCAGTCCAGCCGCCCTCATCGCTGTAAGTTCAGAGGAGGAAGACAATCTGCCATAACATAATAGTGTCGCCAAAAGCGTTGACATGGGAAACGTCAATATAATAACCCCTGGGAGACTATATACAAACAGTTTGACAACAATAATCGCCGAAGCCCCGAATTTACTAATATATTGGGCAATCCGCCACATAGTGCCGCCACCAATAAATACACTCGCAAATGCGCATACGCCGAATATAAATGGCCCCATGAGCTCACTAATGATATATTTGTCTAATCTTCTCACGGCGTTGTCCTTTCAACCCTTTTTACTGATACCATACAAAAGGTTCAGTCCATTGGTTACATTATTTAGTTGAGCAAACCTGTTCCTCAGAATCGTCCATTTCTAACATAGCTGAGTCGGGATGAGTAAGCCAGCGATCTACCAAAAACCATGCTATGCCAATACCAAAAATGACCCCGGAAGTCACCTGAAAACCAGTATGGGCATTGGTCTCAATTCGCGACCAGGAAATGGCTGCGGCCATTCCATACCAAAGCCATGCCAAACGCGGATAAAATACCGACATCAGGAAAGCCATAGCAAACGCATGAGTCGTGTGTCCGCTGGGAAAACCGTTGGGACTGCCACTAGGCCGATGAGCCCACTCACCAAAAGGAATATTCTTAAGCGTATGCACAACAACCAAGACTGCGGCATCTACCTTAAGTGTTAAATAGAATATACTTTTACGCCCTTTCTTATAGGCAAGAAAAAACAAAACTCCATTGGTTGCGAGCAAAAATGCATTATTGCCAACCCCACTGAACATCTTGGCAGTTCTTAATATCTCGTTCATACCGGTTTGGCTAACCGTTAACGCAATAATAATCATAGCCATACCAACAATGGCCGCAAATTTTGTATTTTGCAGCAGAAAACTGTGGCGGCCGGAAATCATATCCTTTTCTTTCATGAGTACCTCCGCTAATTGGTCTGACCGCTAAAGCCGTATGGCAAAGGATAATATCCCTTAAAATTTTTACCATAATATATAGTGATATCGAATTCCGGTTTTCCTAACCGATATATAAATACATTCTCCTTACCCTCAATCGTCTCAAAATAAGGAGCCAGCTCTTTTTCCACATTTTCCATACCCCGCCGTCCCATAATCAGGGCATTTTTACCTCGAAAATCAGCCGGGTTATGCATAAACGCAAAATGATGTGGTCCATCATTCAGGCATAAAAGCGGCAACTTACCGCCCATGGCATAATCAATTTTACCTGCATCAATCCAGTGTTTGGCTACCAAAAAATCAACTTTTTGTGTTCCATCCAAAAGACCCTTTTCCGCCAGCGTCACAGGTAGGCTAGACCAGTTAAGTGCCTCCCAGGAAGGATCGCCTTTTGCAAACCAGCTCGGCTCAGCCGTCTTTATCCAGCCAGTAGCCGTATGGCTTCCCAAAGCAATAATAATAGCAAGAAAAGCAACAACAGAAAAAATCAGCCATCTGCGGACTGAGCGGCGAGCAAATTGCAACCACCCGTCAACCGCCTGCCCTAGAAGCGGGAACACTAATAAATATCCGGGAGCCTGCCAATGATATAGACCTTGTGCTCCCCATAAGGTAGCCACCGTAAATAACACAATGGGTCCTGAAGCCAAACAGCACAAAAACCAGCGTTTGTCCTGCAGCCCGTTAAATCTTGATCTAGCCGGGCCACGACTAATGCCTTTGATAAACTGCCAAATAAGCGGCAGCCAAATCCACGGCAATACCCACACTGCTTGTCCGGCAATATTCGTAAGCATCTTGCCAGGATAAAACCCGCTGACTGCGCCACGGCTTCCCTGAAATACAAAAGAAACCCAGTTATGCTGAGCATTCCAAATCAATACAGGTGAAAAAATAATAAAGGCAATAATTACAGCCAGATATGGTCCTGGGCTTGACAATACCCAGCGGCGATCCCGGCTGGTAATTAAATAAATAAACAGACCAAGCACCAATAACGCCGCATGATATTTGCTCAAAAGCCCCAGGCCCAAAAATACCCCAGCAACCAGCCAAAGCGTTAAGGATTGACCGCGTTCTTGCGGAAAAAACATATGGCTGAGTAAATAAACCACAACCATCATGCAAAACATCAGCGGACCATCAGGCAGCATCCAGCCTCCGCCGGTGAGTCCAAATACAGCGGAAATATTAAGCAGCAGCGCTGCCCACACACCAGCCCATTCAGAAAAAAGTCTAGCAGTAAGGCGATACGAAAGCCATGTCGTCCCAGCAAATAACAGGATAAATGGCAACCGCAAAATCGCAGTACTCTCACTACCAGTAACAAGTGTTGTTAACCAAATTATCCATAAATGCAGTGGCGGATGATCAAAATAACTCAGGCTGAACTGCCTGGCAACAGCTGCCACATAGGTTTCGTCAACACCCAGTCCAATGCTTGCGCCCAAAGTCAGGCGCACTAAAGAACCGATGATAATGATGAGCCACACCGCATTATATGGCGAGAGAATAATCGGCATAACAATCTCCTTTACGGCTTAATCGGTTTAACCCGGGCAGCTTTCATACCCTCTTTAGCCGTCCTGAGCTTAAGTACCATCCAAATCGCTTCCCGAAATATCGACGAAGACATCTTGGATTGGCCTTCTGCCCGCTCTTCAAATACAATAGGAACTTCTTTAATTGTAAAGCCTAGTAAAAAGGCACGATACGTCATCTCTATTTGAAAAGAATACCCGTTTGACTTAACATCGTCAAGGTCAATTGTTTCCAGAACCTTACGGCGAAAACATTTAAAGCCGCCAGTCAGGTCATGAAACGGCAGGCTAAGAATAATCCGGGAATACAAACTCCCTCCCAGACTAATAAACCGGCGGATAAGACTCCAGTTAGTCACACCGCCTCCAGAGACATAGCGACTGCCGAGCACAACATCGCACTCAGTGATTGCTTCCAAGAATTTCGGCAAGTACTTGGGATTATGCGAAAAATCGGCATCCATTTCAAAAATATATTCATAGCTACGTTCCAGTGCCCATTTGAAACCGGCAATATAGGCAGTACCCAGGCCTAACTTGCCTGAACGCTTTAAAATAAATAGCCGGCCTTGATGTTCGCCAGCCATCAGGCTTTCAATCAGTTCACCAGTACCATCTGGCGAACCGTCGTCAACCACCAAAACATGAATATCGGGAACATAACTATAAACCAGACCTAATAATTGACCAATATTATCTTTCTCATTATAGGTTGGAATAATTACAAGTTTCATGAGTAGTTGCTGCCTCCTCGCGCTTGCTGCGTCTATCATTAAAAGTGATTACATAGTTAAGCGCAAAATTAAGAACCCCGGTAAAACCAATGGCAATAAGTTGTGCAATTGTCGCATTTACTGCAAACTGCTCAACCAACACCTTTAATACTACAAGATTGGCGACTAAATTTACTATGCTGCAAGTCACAAATAAGATGTACTTGCGACGCAAACTTTTGTCAGCCGCCCGGCCTTTGAAAGTCCAAAGCAAATTCCAGATAAAATTGTTGGTAACAGCGACTATAAACGACAACACCGCTGCTGTCATATAATTTATGCCCATAGCTGTCAGCGGAATATATACTGCCATATTAACGCCCACACCTGACAAACCAATTACAGAAAATTTAGCAAACATCTTTAAAACCATTTGTATTGGTTCTCCTTATCCAGTTATAGTTGATCTTAGCCAATACCTATATTATACCCAATGTCAAGCATAAGTCATTATAATGTTGTTTGTCCATATAAGCAAGCGAAATATAGCTAATTTGCCTCTCAAATAAAAAATGAGGCCACATAATTGCCTCATTTTAGCATACCCCAATTGTTCACTTATTGCAATAGTTTCCAAGTACAAAAGTCCCGGTAACGTCTTTCGCTACTCTTTATGGTCGGTAATTACGTTGGATAAGTATCTCAACCCGCCGATTAGCGGCGCGGCCTGCTTCTGTATTGTTATTGGCAATTGGCCGATATTCTCCATAACCGGTAGCACTAAAACGTTCCGGCTTAAGTCCGGTATCCTGCGCCAACAGAAATCTCATAAAATTTACCCCACGCCGGGAACTAAGTTCCCAGTTAGAAGGAAATTCGTAGGAATTTATTGGCATAACATCCGTATGGCCTGACACGGTTACTTTTTGCGTAAGTGGCGACAATAGTTTGGCTATCTGTTCACCAAAGCGCCGAGACTCCGGTCTAAGAGTTGCACTCCCCGACGGAAATAATGCCGTATCTTTTATGCGAATCATCAGTCCATCATCTGTCAATAAGGTTACCAAATCATTGCCTAATCCATTGTCAGCAATATACTTGTCTAACTTCTTCTTAGTCTCGACCAACTGCGCGGTTTCCTGCATATAAGCCTTCTTCTCATTGGATGCACCCAGACTTTCCATAACAGTTGGCAAATACGGCACAGGCGGAGTCGGGCTTCCATTTTCAGGTTGGGGCGGTTTGGGGCTTTCTAGCAATGCCTGACTACCACTAAACGCTATAGTAAAAGAAGCTTTTAACTGGTCAAATTTTCTCTGATCAACCTGAGCGGAAGCAAACAGCACAATAAACAGTGCCAAGAGCAGAGTCAAAATATCAGAGTACGGAACTAACCAGGTTTCATCTGCATGCTCTTCATGATGCTCTTTTCTCTTTTTCCTCATTATTTATCCTCCGGTTTGGGTTTTAATAAATCCCGAACCTTTTGCGGAATAAATACCAGCAGCTTAGACTCAATCGCCATCGGTGAATCACCGGCTTGCAGCGATAATATACCTTCCACCATCATTCGCTTTAACTCAACTTCTTCTTTGGAGATCAGCTTAAGCTTATTGGAAAACGGATGCCACAGCACATACCCGGTAAAAATACCCAAGAGTGTCGCAACAAATGCGGCTGCAATCGCGTGACCCAACGCTTCAACATCGTTTAAGTTGCCGAGAGCCGCAATCAGGCCAATTACTGCACCCAATACACCGAGCGTAGGAGCATACATACCAGCCTGTGCAAAAATGAGCGCCCCAGAACGATGGCGTTCTTCCATAGCCTCAATATCAGCATCAAGTACATCTCTAACGAAATCAACATCCATACCATCAATAACCATACTCATACCATTTTTTAAAAATGGATCGTTAATTTCTTCCAAACGGCTCTCTAGCGCCAGTATACCTTCCCGACGCGCCACCTGAGATAATTCAACAAATAATTTCAGCAGTTCGTCTTTCGAAATATGATTTGGCAGTTCAGTCAACTTTTTGCATAATACCGGGAAATTTTTGAGTTGTTCCATTGGGAATGCATTAAATAACGCAGCTGCGGTCCCAACAATAATAATTAAAAATGCTGCTGGGTTTATAAGAGCAGTTATACTAGCGCCCTTAAGCACCATACCGACACCAACAGCCAAAACACCCATTACTACACCAATTACTGTAGATTTTTCCAATGAAAGCCCTCCCTATAGCATCTAGGCAAAGTACCACTATAATATATATCGCGATTTTTCCAACGTAATTAAGAGATTTCTTGAAACATAATTAAAATCCTGCCAAATATATGACAGGATTTTATAAATTACGGTAAATTTTATGTGAACTATCCCTATTTTTCCGTATAACGCATGTACCAGTAACTTAATTATACAGTAGCTGCTGGTGGCTGATAGACTCTGGTAGCCAGTTCCTTGTCTACGTAGAATAACCCGGAATCTCTTTCGCCAACCATTTTCAGCTGTTCAAGTACCTCGCCCACAGAAGCCTCTTCCTCAACCTGCTCGGTCACAAACCATTGCAGGAAGATCTGAGCAGCAACATCTTTTTCCCCAACAGCGACTTCATGCAGTTCATTGATAAGACGCGTAACATGCTCCTCGTGGGCTAGTATCTTTTCAAAAACTTCGACCGGTTTGCCGAATTCGGTTGGCGGCTCGTCAATAGCCTTAAGTGCAAGCTCACCACCGCGCGACAGTATATAATCCACAAACTTTAACGCATGCATAGTTTCTTCCTGATACTGTACCCGCAGCCAATTTGCAAAACCCTTCAGACCTTTGGACATACAATAGCCCGACATCGCCAAATAGAGATTTGCCGAATACATTTCAGCCTGAATTTGTTTATTGATAGCCTTTTGCAATTTCGTACTAATCATCTTACATACCCCTTTTCCCTTTTATTTTTTTGGTCATTGCCTAGCAACAATAACTGCGTCTCCCCTGAAATTCTTCACTTTTCCAGAGATTGTTTGAATTCTTCCAATGTTTGAACAGGCCTTTGACAGGCAAAGTTTTCGCAAATATAGCCGGTAGCACGGCCACCAACAGCTATTTGCCCGGCAGCTACCGGAACCAATTCCTCAGTATCGCTTTGATACTCAGGATCATTATAAATGACTGTCGTTTCCGGCATAAAACTTCGGTTAGCCAATGCCAGCATAGCCTGAACCGCAGCATCATCTTTTGCCCCGGCAATAACAATGTGACTGGGAGCTGCCAGGTAATAGTCCAGTGCCAGCAAAAAGTAGGTATAGGCCCGGGGATACTGCGCAACATCAGCACTAAAGCAGCTAAACAAGGCTTCTACCATAGCAATGTACTCGTCATTGTCAGTCAGACGCGCCAGCTTCAATAGTGCCAAGGCGGCTACCGAATTCCCTGAAGGTATAGCACCATCATAGATTTCCTTAGGTCGCAGCAGAAGTTCTTCACTGTCATTGCCGGTAAAATAAAACCCGCCCTGTTCATCATCCCAAAATAATTCTTTTAGATCCTTAGTGATATGCAGTGCCTGGCGCAAATACTTGGGATTAAAGGTTGTTTCATAAACCTCCAGCAGTCCCCACACCAGAAAAGCATAATCATCCACATAGCCCTTATACGCGGCATCGCCATCCCGATAACGCGCGAGTAAGCGCTTGCCATCGGCAGCAGTAAGCTTGGCGAGAATAAACTCCACTGCGCGCTCTGCGGCCTGCGTATAATCATCGCGCTGCAATACCCTGCCAGCCTTAGCCAGTGCAGCAATCATCAACCCATTCCAGGCCGTTAAAATTTTATCATCTTTAAACGGATGTATCCGCTCTTTACGCACCTGGTATAATTTTTCCCTGGCCTTGGCCATTTGGGACTCAAGCTCATTAATATCCATACTATATTTAGCAGCATAATCATATAAGTCGTGGTTAATCAGATTCAAAATATTGGTGCTATCTTCAAAATTACCAACATGTGTAACATCATAGACATCGGTGAATAGCTCGCCAAGCTCTGGCCCCAATAGGTTAAGAATCTCCTGCCGGGACCAGACGTAAAACTTGCCTTCCACTCCTTCTGAATCGGCATCCTCTGCTGAATAAAATGCCCCACCCTCATTCGTCATATCCCGCAGCACATATGTAATAATTTCTTCGGCAACACGGGCAAAATCCGGGTCACTGGTACACTGGTATGCTTCCACATAGGCATAACATAGTAGCGCATTATCATAGAGCATCTTCTCAAAATGTGGCGCCAGCCATTTGTTATCAGTCGAATACCGGGCAAAGCCAAAACCTAGATGATCATAAATCCCGCCCCGACTCATAGCCTCCAGAGTCTTAACCACCAGAGCAATGGCCTTTTTATCCCCAGACCGCCGCCAATAGCGCATTAAAAATAGCAGATTATGCGGCGTGGGAAACTTAGGTGCAGGACTGAACCCACCATAGGTCGGGTCAAAGTCATTTAACAACTGAGAAAATGCCTGTTCCAGCGTAGCTGCTGACAACTGCCCCCGCTTCGGCTTAACCACCGATTGCTTCAGCGACTGCGACAGCTTTTCACCAATCTCCTCAATCTTATCCCGGTTCTGATCCCACTGCTCCTTCAGCATCGACAACACTTCCAATAACCCCGGCCTACCCCATGCAGCATGCTTCGGCAAATAAGTCCCCGCAAAAAACGGCTTCTTATCAGGCGTCATTACAATAGTCAGCGGCCACCCGCCCTGCCCGGTCACAGCCTGGCATACCGCCATATAAATATGGTCAACATCAGGCCGTTCCTCCCGGTCAACCTTAATGGATACAAAGTAATTGTTTAAAATCGCAGCCACGTCTTCATCTTCGAACGATTCACGTTCCATGACATGGCACCAATGGCAGCACGAGTATCCACTACTGAAGAACACTGGCTTGTTTTCTCGCCTTGCCTTTTCAAATGCTTCATCGCACCAAGGATACCAATCTACTGGATTATAGGCATGTTGGAGCAGATACGGGCTTTTTTCCTTTATCAAACGATTAGGCGTTTTGTCCACGAAATCACCCCTATGTATTAGTTACATTACATGGCACGTTCATGGTTAGTATGTACAAAAAAGTATCAGCATTACGCTAATACTTTACGTACATTTCACCAGTATCCGTCTTATTTTGCACCGAAGAGGGTTTTAAGGTGGTCATAATGAGCATTATTTTAGGAACTTGTACAAATATGGCCTGCAGTGACAGTAACAAAAATATCAGTGAATAAGAATAGGACTTTAAAACCGTCATAATGATTATAGGTTCAACGCAAATCCCAATTACGCCAAAGACAATACTGCTGCAGGCATAAATCCATTTTGATTTCATAAGCCTGTTTGCTGCGCGACTAATTATTATCGCATTTACAATTATGGATAGCAGCGTGCTGATAATGGTAAAATCAAACGGAATATCCCCTCCAAACCACAACGTGGCAACTACTGATGTCACTAAACCTGTGAATACTATTGCACAATGCGTACCTGTCAACACTCCAAAACGATAATAACTGAGTAGTGGGATAAAATAAATGCGCCCTCTTCCATCTCCCATTCTTTGGGCTAATCTTGAGTTCAAGAAACTATCTATTAACCATATAACAAAAACACAAGTATAGAAATGCAACGCTGTCGAGCTAATTGTTATCATGTTTCATCCTCCTGTTACCATTAATTTGCAATCACGCCTAAATGCATTAAGGCACTCCTCATATATCGCTGTCGTAGAAACTGAAGTGAAGGGACATTTTCTAGCCAGTCAATATCCCTCCCGATATAGGTAGGGCATCCAGTCCTATCTCTCCCAACCCGCGCCAATTGTACTATCAAACAGGAACTTCCTCCTATGTCTTCCCTCTCAATACCGCCACCATTCTACTACGCTTGCTTTGTAGTTCTTATAATTGAAATCAGTAATTTCAACATTGCAATTATAACTGGGCAGTTCTAAATTAGGCGCAGTCTTACTTACGCTAGTTTTACTCAAATCAAAGTCAATAAATATATATATGCTGTTAATGTGTTCAAGAGTCAGCTTTTCGCTTTCGAGTAGTTGTACAAACTGTTTTCTTAAGTAATTCAAGGAAAGTCTCAAGACAGGGATATTATAGGCTTCTGGCTCGATTTTCATATTTATTACATCAATCGTGATATTCGTTTTGTTAGTATCTTTTGCAATATTAAAAATATGTTCAACTACAAAATTACCATCAAGATAATTCATCATACTTAAATAACTATGAGCTAAGTTATGACCAACACTTTTAAGTGATTTCAGCCCCATAGATTATGCTCCCCCTAAAATCCTGCTGTTGGTTATTATTATGCTTACCGCGTCGTTATCCCCCAAATATGAACATTACTTTGAACCCTTCTCAACCGAGATTATATTTAACAAACCCCTAAATCTATTTCTTGGTTTATTTAAATATTTCAAACACCATTCTATTTTTATCGTAATACCAGTGTTTGAAATTAAACCATTTATTCATATAATCTGTATATCTTATGATTGTATCCTCGGGAAAACAACTAAAAGCTGTTTTAAGCATTTTGATTGAATATTCAAATGCTGCTTTTCGCGAATCGTATTCTATTGTATATTTCCGAGACCAGTCTTTTTCTAATTTATCTCGAAGTCGAAGTTCGTATATAAACCCACCTCTCCTAAACTCTACTTCTAGTAAAATAAAATTAGCCTCTTCTTTATCTAATATCGGAAGACCGTCTTGCATTGAAAATATCCCGCGTTCTCCATTCAAAGTAAAATAACCAATATTCTCCTTATATTTCATTATAAAGTCATGATTATCTTGTAATCTTCCCATATATAAAGTTCCATCACGAAGCTTCTCTCTTGGAACATCTAATGTAATACAAATCTCAGTTAATTCTTTTCGAAATTCTTCAACTATTACTTTTTCTTTAGGTGTCATAGTATAGTTATATAAATTTTCACCATTATAGATTACTGTATACAGTTGACTCAAAATTATCACCCCTTAAACAGTAAATCCATACCCCTATCTCATATGAATTATATTTCTTCAATAATGGATGTTCCCTTCGAACAATCTCCATTTGTCCATTGCCACTCCTCATAAATTCTAATTTTCCCGTCGTCTAATATTTTAGGTTTAGAAAAGCAAACACCTGTCATAAATACATCATCTATATTAATATGTTGATACCGCATATCCAGACATCCTTTTTCGTCAACTTTAGCAATCAGATTCCCAAAACGAATCGAACCTCCTTTATATGTTCCCCAAACAATATCATCTTCCTGATAATAACGAAAAATAGTTTCAGATGATACTTCGCCATTATTTGTATTACTTACTGATTTAAAAACTTTATTATTATAATTAACCAAAAGTTATCCCCACCTTCAAAAACTATGGTTTATTTCTTTTGCATTATTTGTATATTACTTCTTCTCCCATTTTTATCCTGCAAAAAATAAAAACCAGCATACTAAAGCTGGTTTTATCTTATATAAAATGTTTAAAATTAGTTCCACGAGCCGACATGGCACCAATGGCAGCACGAATATCCACCACTGAAGAACACTGGCTTATTTTCTTGCCTTGCCTTTTCAAATGCTTCATCGCACCACGGATACCAATCTACAGGATTATAGGCATGTTGGAGCAGATACGGGCTTTTTTCCTTTATCAAATGATTAGGCGTTTTGTCCATGAAATCACCCCTATGTATTAGTTACATGACATGGCACGTTCATGGTTAGTATGTACAAAAAAGTATTAGCATTACGCTAAAACTCGTCAATATAACTGTAATCATACTTGTTCTATCCCTTTTAATCCTCCATATTTCTTTACGATTGACCTAAGTTCTTGAATTGTCGCTGATAGGTATGTTTGGTTACTGGAAATCTCGAATGTCAATTCGTTGTTTTCATGAGCGAACTCTTGATATTGCCCCGTAATTAGAACTCGTCCTTTATCGTCAAACTCTATCTTTACTTCAAGAGTTTTATCGTACTCATTAATAAAAATAACTTCTCCACTCAGGTTCTCATAGGCTTGATTAAGCTGATTATAAAAGGTATAAACTTGTCCTGTACTAAAATACAGTTCCCCATTTGCACTATACCACCCCTTACTGCCACACTGTATTTCAATATTCCCTCTCACCTCATAGCCACCTAATACCGATGTTCTATCTGGGAAGTCATACACTTCTTTAAATGTGATAGCAATAAACCCATTTGAACCTTTAATTTTGAAAGAATCCATAAAACCTCTCCATTCCCACTGACAGCTTAGGTACACATTTTTGTTCTGGGGTCATTTTCATCGATGCACCCAATTCCTTCGTATTCCTTGGCTCTAGCATTATCATAAAGTTTTTCTAAGGTGGCTAGTCATATGCTTACCTCATTCTTTGATTATCGAAGTATTATATTTAACAAACCCCTAAATCTATTTCTTGGTGTATTTAATAATTCAAATACCATTTTATTTCTATCGTAATACCAGTGTTTGAAATTAAACCATTTATTCGTCTCACCTCTTTTGTTTGGCAACACTGGCAGGGGTCTGTAGAATCCCTGGTAGTGCCATATTCCATCAAGAATGGGCTTCCACAATAAAATAGCATTTGCTACCAAAATATTAAATTGGCCTGTATTGCCTTCAACTATATCAATATTTAAAGGGATGCCTTCGCATCCCTTTTATCTTATCTTACCATTATAAACTATATTGGTGGGTTCTTTGGAGCTTTGGTTCCGATTATTGCACCATCTTCGTTTCTATGGAAAAAGTTATTTACATCAAAATATTCTATTAGCTGATTTAATGCACTTTGAAACCGATTTATAGTGCTAACCAACGTACTTATTGCATATTCGATACTAACTAAATCTGGCATTAGGTCATCTTCACAAACACTTTGCCCATCCCCATAATTTAAATTTACTGAAAAGCACCGATTTTGTAATGTTCCTTCAATTTCTTCGCAATCAATAATTCCTCTATGTTTTAATTGATTAACCCATTCACGAACTTCACTGCTATCTCTAAAATAATTTTCAATAATAGGAAGTATTATTTTACTGTCTTTTTGGGTTAATTTTGCTATGACTTTATTATAATTGCATTCTTTTAGCGCAGCTTTATATGTTTCTTCGGTAATTTTATTATACTTATGCAATCCTAAGCCTAACCAAGCTATTTGCAGCAAATAATCCCCACACTGATTGAGCCATAATGCTGCAGTTTGCCAATTCAAGTGGCGATGCCATAGAATGCTAAGTGGGTCTGTTAATTTAGCGTCATAATATAAATTATCAGGTTTTACCGCATTCCATAGAAAATACCTCATTGAATTATATAGATGTTGCACCTCATCTATTTTTTGGCAAGCTAAATAATAGTTTATATGAAAAGGCATTAGTAACTCATTTACTAAATCCGAAGACATGCACGGGCCTATTTCCTTTTGAAATTCTTCATCAGTTAATATCATTAAACCTCACCCATTTTCAATATATAAAAATCATTTACATAAATATCGGTTTCATGTAAGGAGTAATATAATCCTCCCGATATTGGCGGCGAGTCAAATTATTAATTAGTAATTCAATATATCTGACCTCATAAAGACACTCATCAGAATGCCTTTGATACAACGCCGAGCGAACATCTAACAACCGTGGAATATCTGCTGGCGTGGCCGAATGCAATAAGATACGGAAAGGAACCTTTCCAATTGTAAAACGATTTTCCTTTATCCATGTCTCCGTCAATTCCATAAATTGCTCATGCGTAAGCTTTTGGTCACTATTTTGTAATATATAATCTTTCAAAATCTCTTTCTGTCTCTTTTCAAGCAAATCTTGCTTTTTAGATACTGGCAAGCCTAAATAGGAATCAATAGTCAGACCATTCTTTTTTATAAAATTGGATATCACAAAAGTATCGATATATTTTTTATCATCTTTTGCATCTGTGCTGTTATAATAACCCAGTAATGCATCATAAGATTCTACTGATGGATTAACAGTCAGCACATATAGAGCTTCTCCCCGCACGTTCTTGCTGTGTGAATTCAAAAATGGAATTATAAATGGTACCGAACGTTTCGAGTTAAATTCACAGAGCGCCCACAAATAGTTTTGCTGCTCATCTTCACTTACACTGTTCTGTAATCCCTTTACTAATACTTCAAAATCTTTGGGGTGTCCAAATATTCCTAGCGCCTTTACAGCCCACTTTCTTACTTCGGGGTTACTGCCTTGAGCAAGTTCACGAATTTTTGGCAACGCCTCTTTGTATTGAGCTGTTGTTAAAAATAATATTGCTGAACTAACCTTCGCCTTATCTATATTAGATTGAGCCTTTATCTTATTATCAGTATCCTCATAATTTGAAGTGTTAGTGTTGTTTAAAATATCCAGTAAAACTGGTAACCCTTTTTGACCATACACACCCCAAACAAATTCAACAGAATAACCATGTGATATTAAAAGCGGCGACATCATAGGCACAACTTTTTCATTTTGGGTTTTTGCCGCTTTAAACGCTACAGATAGCACCTCTTTCTTAGTTTCCCATAGATTAATTGCCTTCCATATTGATAAGATGGTATCTACTTCATTTTCTTTCCCTATATCCCATAGCAACGATGCAGCATTAAGTTTAAAAAAATCATCCTTCTCCTGACTTTTATTAATCAATTCAATTTCTCGCTTCAGCCTTGCTGCCCCTATTTCTCCAAAATCAATGATACCCTTCATAGAAGCTTTGATTGACTCTTCCTGTTGCATCCTTCCTTTGAAATTATTAGCGTCATATTTAATAATTTCAACATTCCGCAGACTTTGAACCGCCTGGTTTAATTTTTCATCATCAGTTGATTGCTGAGCAAAGACTGTTGAAAAAGTTAACATTACAACGCAGGTTATTAATATAATAAATTTCAGTTTCATAGGCATCCTCCTTGCTTAATAAGAGTATTCGGATTATCTGGTTGAAAATGTATCGTTCATAATTGGTTAGTGGTAATGCTATCATTTTTTAGTTATTGTTGCTCTTCGGAAGATGGTCGAAACATCCAATATGTTATTGCTACGCTACATGCAATTGAGAGAGAAGCGTAAATAAGTATCAAAATCAAAAAGAAAGTATGGGAGTTCCCTGAAAAATTGTCTTTTCCAAATATCCAGTCAACTGTAGTCGCTAATGCACTGGCATATTCCCATTCAATTATAGATGCAAAAGCAAAAATTAAACTAGACACAAAAGCTCTCGCAACCGCCGCTTTTTTTGAAATACCAAAAATATTAGCCGTATAACAAAAATATATAGTTAAAGCAATACAAGCTACAATAGGCTGAGATATAAGCATGAAGAACATTCCTACATGTCCACCTGTCATACAAAAAAATAGTGGTAAAGGTAAGATGGTGATTATCGCTATAAGTATCTGTTGTAAAAGTTTCATACTTATATTCCCCCCAACGCCTTAGAAAAAGCAATAGTTTCCCAACTGTTACCTTCATAAACCGCGTCTACAGGAACAATTCTTCCAAGTACAAGCCGTCCGTCACGCAATAAAGGTACTGCGTTAGCATCAAGATAACTATCTGTTCCCATAACAGTCGCACTTTTTCCGACAAGAAAATTTTCTCCTTTTTTATCGGATGCATAAATAAAGAATGTATCAACTACTGCATTAGTGTCTGGTTCTATAATTTGAGCCTTGAAAGATACAAGCTTTATATTTCTATTGTTCGCTTCAATTTCAATTGGAAGGAGCATCCCTCGCGAAGGACCTTTTGAGGCTCCCCAACTTATTTCACCAAATTTCCACTTTATAGTTTCTAAAGCTTGTTTCTCTGCTTCATCCCATATCTCTGGTCGGTTAATAGAGTCCATTTTACGTTGGTAATTTAACATACTCCAGCAATTTGCCGACGATATATAAAAACGTCCATCTCTTTCTACAAGACGTATATTCAAACTGTTACGCATATAGTCGTAAGCTTGATATTGCAAATCAACAGCATAGCCAGGATGTCCACCAACATTTAAATATTTTCCATCTCCGCCCTTAATAAATTTATAAAAAACATTTTCGTTTTGAGCATTTACGAGTTTCCACTTTTGAATTTTAACACCATAAGGAGTCGTTGAATCGACAAACCGTTTATCCTTAATAGCCTGTAAAAATTCCGCTTTTGTTAATTCAGGAAGGTCTTTTGTAAGGGCTATAAGAACGGAGTCAACATCTACCACTTTCTCAAAGTCCTCAACACTTCCACCCTGTACCGCTTTATAGGCAAGTATGATTGTTTCTTCTAGCCTGTGTTTATCATTTAAGAATATAGCTTCTTCGTTTAATATTGCATTTTGTTCTTGGTTTTTTACCTTAACATGAATAATAGACGGTATTAGTAAGACTAAGAACCATGCTACTAGAACAAAAACAGTAACTATCTTTTCTTTGCTGTATTTTTGATATTTACTAAACATTGTCAACCCCCAAACCCGAAATACATTTATGGTAAAATTAATGTTTGTTTCTATTAGTAAAGTCAAACTTTGATTTTTTCTTATGAATAATATCTAATATATATTGAGCCTCAACTTTATCAATACCTTGACAAAAGCCCACTGGCTCATCGCCCCAAGAAGGGTCATCACAATAATCGAATTCAATCATCTCTTCACCTACTAAATCGCTCCAGTATATTCTACCTATTTGATACCAAGGTCTTTCTTCTATATCTTTGATTCTAAAATGCTTGCTTTTGGATAACTCATACTCTCTACGCCAAGGCAAGCCAATTATCTGCTTTTCATATTTTAATCTGTCTGGGAAGATTGTGATAACTTCTTTCCCAGTTATGACCCATAGAATAGCATATAGCATAGCTCCACCTGCAATAGTCCACAAGAATATCCAGAGAAGATTCACTACATCGTAATGATAATGTAATTGAACTGCAAAAAATAACACAGTAATAATGCTCATAAAAAGAAAAAATATCATAAATATCGTTATGAATATTTCAGTGCGGCGGAGCCGCAAAGTTAATCTCTTAGAGCCATAATGTTAATGAAATAGAGCCAATTTGCTAAAAGGGGAGAACCACCAAGCTAAACCCTGCTGGCTCTCAAGCCGTGCGATGACGCTATCTACTTCTGGATGCCCTTTCTCTTGCGCATTGAGTCCTCGCCATCGATAACGATTTCATAGGAGTCGTGAACGATACGAT
>JAEZVB010000046.1 GCA_023443285.1 Bacillota bacterium | reverse complement strand
GTAAACCGGTATCTTCTAATGCGGCTTCTACCAGTTTGACAAGGTAGATATGTTTAGCGTATTTACGGGCGCCAGCTGATACCTGAAGGATGAGTGGGGCTTGCTCTTCTTTGGCGGCGTCAACAATGCCCTGGATAATCTCCATATTGTTGACGTTAAACGCGCCTACAGCATACTGACCCTCATAAGCTTTCTTAAACATCTCTTTTGAAGTGACTAATGGCATTGAAATCCCTCCTATATTTTTAAAAAACCATAAATATTATAGCATATTTCTTATACATTATAGCACATTTATAATTTACCCGCCAAGTTGGGCTATAAGATTGGTGAGATCAACAGGCAGGGGACTTACGATAGTAAGCTTTTGTTTGGTAATAGGATGCGGAAAGCTCAGTGTTGCCGCATGGAGTGCCTGACGTTGAATTTGGTTAATGGGGCCGCCATATAAGTCATCTCCTAGCAAGGGGCAACCAATATAGCTTAAATGAACTCGGATTTGATGAGTACGACCGGTTTTTAGTGTAACCTCGAGTAAACAGGCATTACTGAAGGCGGTGAGGACGCGATAGCAGGTAATGGCATGTTGCCCGTCTGGGCGAACCTCGCGTTCAATTATACTTCCGGGCTTCCGACCGATTGGTATATCGATTACTCCGTGAGCATTATTAGGTATTCCGGCAGTAATAGCCAGGTACTGCTTCAATATTTGCTGATTATTTTGATTTAGCATATTCTGAATATCAGGTCTTTTAGCAAGCAGTACTAAACCTGATGTATTGCGGTCGAGACGATTGACAGGGTGAAAGCCATAGGAGGAGTTTTGCGTGCTGTAATAATGCAATACGGCATTCCCAAGAGTGCCTGAATGTTGACCAGATGTTGGGTGAACCAGCATGCCGGTAGGTTTGTCCACGACCATTAGCCACTCATCTTCATATAGAATCATGAGTGGCAGGTTTTCAGGAGTAATAAAAGAAGTATTTGGCCAGGATACGGTAATAGTATCTCCAGGATAGACCAAATCGCTGATTGCTGCCGGGCGAGTATTAATGACAATGCTCCCGCGGTATTTGATTTTGCGCCATAATGTTAACGAAAATCCTGTCTGGCTGCGCAAAAATTTATACACTGGCAGAATCGGGCTTGAAGGGGGTACGGTAAAATCTGGCATTGTGACTCCTTGCTGTATATTATATTATTAGTATTCGTATTGCTACAAAAAAAATCCTTTAAAAAATATAGGAGGCAAACTGCCTCCATATTTGAAGGGGAATATTACATCATGTTTTGTACCATGCTAATCATTTTTGCTATATGTTCGCGTTCCATGGCTACAGATTCTTTAATATAGTCTCCCATGGGATTTGCCCGTAAGCCGTAGAAATAACTAAAGCGTTGATGGCGACGCGTGAGCCCTAAAAGGATGGACTGAATTAGTATGCGATTGCCATAGAATTGTCGCCCCTCAGTTTCAACAGGAACATTGTCGGACATTACAAAGCCATTTTTTTTCATGACTGTTGCAAAACTTTCGTCATGCATGCAAATCATATGCAGAACGTCCAAGTAAGCTTCCCAGTGGTTTTCAGCAATACTGGAAAGAGTGTCACACATACCGTCACTAGCATGCTCAGACGCCTCTAGGGCTGTTCGCATAAGCCCTAGCTGTTCAATAGCTTCTTGATGTAGTGTAGTCATGTGCACAGGGTCAACGGTTACAGGGCGGCGGCTGAATATTTTTTTCATGGAATATCATCTCCCAGTGCCAAGGCTTCTGATATTACCGGCGTCCCTTAAACGGAGCGATAAAACGGATCATTTTAATAGGCACATGTAGCGAAATAGAGCGGCGGCAATGGGTGCTATTAACAATAATATAGTCGCAACCGACATAACAGACGGTACCACAGAAGGTGGAGCCTCGGCGGTCAATCATAGCGTCAGTTCCTAGCAGGACTTCATCACCTAAGAAGCAAAGTAACCGATCTTTAAAGTTATCACGCTGCATTTTGTAAGCAATGGGATCTTCCATAAAATGATCGTCGCAGCACATCATTTCTTTGTCAGGATAGTCGCAACACATTGTATCTTCCGGGCCATACCAATGAGGATACTTTGTTTCCATAAATATTATGACCTCCTTAATTTACTTAAAAAGATATTATTTTTATATATCGGTTTCTAATTCAATATATGAAGTTCAAAAACATAATGTTACAACCGTCAACAATTTCAAGTCAGAAAAAATATAAGGCTAGCTAAAATAGATTTTTACCAACTTTATGCATTTAATAAAGGAATATAGATGGTAAGCAGGGAAAAAAGTAGTATGCAGCGAATATAATTCTATTCTAAAATTAGGTAGGTGAAACTTCAGACAATGGAGTTTATGAAAAACAGTAATATTATTCTCATAGGCTTTTTGGTGTGGTTATTTATTGCGCCACGCGTGAGTAGTCCACGCTATAGTGAATTATTTTTGGCCTATATGACGGCGCTTTTATTCAGTCTTATTGCCAGCTCAGAAATTATGATGACAAAGCCAGTCGCTTTCTTCTTTACGATGGGTGGAGTACTGGCTTTTTGTTATGTTGTTATGCGCAAAACAATTAGGATAACAATTCGTAAATAAGGAGGTGGATACATGTCGTCGCAGTCGAATAAGACAACTGCCATGCAGGAAAGAGGCAATAAGACTAATGAACGGGCTGAAGTCCGATATTTTAAAGGTGAAGAACAATTTGAGCGCTGGCGCAGAGAGTTTATTCAGTATCAAGACAATGAACTCCAATTGGCTGCTGTCAGCAAATTTAGTTATGAGCCGGCAAACTATGATTCGTTACTTGTGCCAGAACCGTTTCCGGAGCTGGTTTTAACAGATTATAGCTATCTTATTAAAAAAGTCGTGACTAAAGTGGAAGAGAGTTATGTCTATCCCATTGGAGTCAGGATTGCTGTAATAGTTTCATTGTTTGTAATACTAGTTATTTTTTTCAGCCCTGTTGTGCTTTTAATTACAGCGGCACTGGGAGTGGCTGCTGCTGTATCGCTATATTTTACACAGAAGGATAAACTGTTAGCTATCATTAATGCAGAGCAAGAAGCCAGGGAAGAAATGGCGAGGCGTAACGAACAAGAACGGCTGAATTATGAAGAAAAAAAACGACAGCATGAATTAAAAGAAACTTCTCGAATTGCACTTGTTCAACAATTGCTGACAGGGGAACCAAGTGCTGTAAGGATTCGACTTGATGAGGTTTTGAATCATTTAAAAATGCCGGTAGTTGTTGAAGTGGATATTGACTTTTTTGCAGATATTCCGCTAATTAAAGTTTGGTTGCCCGCCAAGGCGGTTATTCCTAGGCAAACCTGCGAAATGTTACCTTCTGGCCGGCTCCAATTCCAGGATAAAGATACTCGAGTGTTCAATAAACAATATTTTGAACTTTGTGGTGCAATTATTTTACAGGTAATGACTGTTGTATTGGCAAATATTCCGTCATTTCAGGAAGCCTATGCGGCTGGCATTATAAAAAACGATCTAACTGATGATTGCATTTTGGCGGTAAAGGCTTCTAAAGAGACGATTAATACCATCGCTCGGGCTAACAATGCTATTGCTGCTTTACAAGCACTAGAAGCCGTATACGAATGTGATACCTCCTTAGCGCTTTATCCTGTAGATATGTTGTGTCCGCCCGAATGGGAAGATGTGGATCGGCAGCAGTTAAGAAGTTTGAAGGTTCGTATATTTAAAATCAAATAGAAATATACGATGAAAAATATTTTTTTTAGGCTGGTTAAAAGGAATTTTAATTTTTGCGGAGAATAATTATCCCTAAATGAATGGTAAGTAGTGCCAAATAATATGTAGGGGGAATATTCAATGAAAATTTCTGATTTAGTGCAAAGCGCGGACTGGAAAGCCGAAAAGCATGTACCGGTGATTGAAGCACCAGATAAAGCTAAAGCAGGTGAAAAGGTCTCTGTCGAAGTATGTGTTGGCAAAGAAATTTCCCATCCTAATGCAACAGAGCACCATATTCGCTGGATAAAACTCTACTTTAAGCCTGACAACGCTAAATTTGCCTATGAGATTGCTAATTTTGAATTTACAGCTCATGGTGAATCCACCGAAGGTGCTAATAAAGGTATGGTTTACTCTGAGCCATTTGGTAAAGTAGTAGTCAAGCTTGGTGTTTCTGGTACATTAGTTGCTGAATCTTATTGCAATATTCACGGTTTGTGGGAAGGTTATAAGGAGATTATTGTAGAATAATTAAATAGAGTTGCTCTCGAGCCAGGGGCTACTACCCCTGGCTTTTTCACATCCAATTATAGCTGACATAATAATTATGAATCTCGTATGGGTGGGTGAAACTATGGCAGAGATTACTACGAAGCAATATAATCTAAAGGACATAGTTCCTGGCATGACTATCGGGAAACCAATAGTGGGCGTGAATGGTCGAGTAATTTTGGGTGAAGGCATAATTCTTTCACAGCGGATTATCGATCAACTTGCTAATTGGGGTATCCATAAGCTTGATATCCAGGAACTAAATCAGACAGTTACTGCACATGTTCAAGAACTTGAGTATTATGCCCAGCGAACTAAGGATAATTATGAAAATAGTTTGGATTCTTTAAAAACTTACTTTGAGCAGACTCGACGTTATAAAAAGATTTCAGTAGCATCTATGAGAGAGCTATCAAGCAAATCTATTGAGGAGATGGTCAGTACTCCTAGTATAATTTCCTTTTTGTTAATGATGGAACGAAAAGATGATTATACTTTTCATCATTCCCTCAATGTAGCCATACTGTCCGGTGTATTAGGAAAGTGGCTGGGAGTTGGCGGGCAAGATTTAAAAGACTTAATATTTGCCGGATTACTACATGATACCGGTAAGACGTTGGTAGATATAGATATATTAAATAAGCCGGATAAATTATCGAAAAAAGAATTTGAGATTATGCGATATCACCCGATACTTGGCTATGAGCTTTTGCGGGAAAGTCTAGAGTTACCAGAAGCTGTACGACTTGGAGTGTTGCAACATCACGAACGAATGGATGGCAGTGGCTACCCGCTAAATCTTGCAGGTGGACAAATTCATTATTTTGCCAAGATAATTGCCATTGTTGATATCTATGATGCAATGACTTCAGATAGGGTATATCAAACTAAACTAGACCCCTTTAGCGTTATAGAAACATTGGCTAGCGAGATGTTCGGAAAGATTGACGCCGAATTTTGTACCATATTTTTGCAGAATATTAGTAATTATCTAACTGGAAAATTTATGCGACTAAGCGATGGCCGCATAGCTGAAGTTGTCTACTATGATAATGTAGCTTACAGACGGCCGATTGTTCGCACAGATGATAATGAATTTATTGACTTGAATAAAAATAAATCGGTAGAGATTAGCGAAGTAATAGATGTCTGATTGTTCAAATAATTAAACAATGATATAATATAGATGAGATCTTAGGGAGCACTGCATATCATGTACCGGGAGGTTGAGGTGTATGCAGAAACTACTATTACTCATGGCTTGTTGTACTATTGTATGGAATTATGACATTCCCCAACGTTACACACGTTATGAAAACGGCCAGGTGTTATGTGGTCGACGTGTGGTTAGGCTGGCCTTATTAAAAGTCGCAAGGTGCGTTGGTTCCAAAGTTGCTCGATGTTTGGCGATAACGCTACTATTTTTAGTATGGATGCTTCTCTCGTGTTATTTTCTTGCGATAAGCGCTGCATTTCCTACAATTGGCCTCAAAGTGGTAGCATTACTAGCTGCTATTTTGGGAACAATTGCTTTATGGCAGGATATAGCAGGCGCTTACCGGAATTTTACTGAGTGGTGTTATAATCAGGAAGATAGTATTATTTTGGTTACTAAAGGCTGTTGGGAGATTATCCTTGCAGGCTTAATTTTTATCAATGTATATATGTTGTAGAGTAAAATATTAACCATTTTGTCCACTTGTAGAAGGATATTGTATTTATATGGAGAATATAAATTGCCATGCTAAATTATATGCTGCATAATAAAGGGGGATAGGCATGGCACTAATTGTAAAAAAATTTGGCGGGAGCTCAGTAGCTACACCGGAAAAAATTATGGCAGTTGCCAGGCGGGTATTGCAGGAAAAAAATCCTGAGGATAAAATAGTTGTTGTAGTCTCGGCCATGGGCGATACTACCGATGATTTAATTAGTTTGGCGAAAGCCATCACCAATGAGACCTTTGGACGCGAGATGGATATGCTTTTGGCAACTGGCGAACAAGTATCGATTGCGCTTTTAGCCATGGCATTTGCTAAGCTAGGCCAGGAAGCAATATCTATGACGGGCTTTCAAGCTGGCTTTACCACCAACGAGACGTTCAATAAAGCAAAGATTACTGGTATTAATGCCGACAGAGTTAGACAAGAACTTGATGCCGGTAAAATTGTTGTTGTGGCAGGTTTTCAGGGGCTGACAAAAGATGGGGATATCACAACACTTGGTCGAGGAGGTTCTGATACTACGGCAGTGGCAGTAGCAGCTGGTCTCAAGGCTGACCATTGTGAAATCTATACGGATGTCGATGGAATCTATTCTTCTGATCCCAGAGTTGTTCCTACAGCAAGACGCATGAAAGAAATTACATATAATGAAATGTTGGAAATGGCTCGGCTTGGTGCCGGGGTAATGCATCCACGTTCAGTAGAGCTAGGTATGCATTATGACATGCCCATTCATGTCCGCTCCACATTTACGCAGGAACCAGGTACATTTATCAGGGAGGAATATACGATGGAAGAAAAAGAATTTGTCATTCGTGGTGTAACACATGATACCAATGTTGCTAAAATTGCCGTACTGGGAGTAGCCGATCAGCCTGGAATTGCATATAAAATATTCTCTAACTTGGCAGAGGCCAACGTTGACGTAGATATGATTGTACAGAGTGTTCGTACTGCAGACAAAAATATTATTGATATGGTATTTACAATTTCCCAAGGAGATGTTCCACAAGCGAAGAAAATTTTAGAGAGACTAAAAAATGAAATGGAATTTAGCGGACTAGTGATTGACGAGAATGTAGCCAAAGTATCGGTAGTTGGTGCCGGTATGCTCGGTAATCCGGGTATTGCTGCTGCTACCTTTGGCGCATTGGCTGATGCCGGCATTAATATAGCGGTTATTAGTACTTCAGAAATCAGTATTTCGTGTTTAATAGAAGTTGAAAAAGTCAAAGAAGCTGTAAATGTTATTCATGCCCGGTTTTTTCCTGCGTAAATCTGCAGGGTAACTGTGGTGACGTGCAATGATAGATTTTCTTTTTATAAAATGTATAGCATTACTGTAATTTATCTGAAAAATGATAAGAAAGAAAGCGTCCCGAAAAGGGGCGCTTCATTTATTTACCAAACAAATTTTAAGTATACAATAAAGGAATTATGTAAAATTAATCGAATTATTAATATCATAAAACAGTAAGGTTAGAAGTAGTCACTCCGGTGAAAAAGTTGATCAAGAGCATGGCTTAATATGAAATGAGGAAACGTGGACACTCATGAAGAAAAGCAGGCTCTCCTCAATAAAATAAGTCGGATTGTCTATGATAACAAATTGTTTTTGACTGATTGACTGGTAGCAAAAAAATTTGAGGAGGAAATATCATGAAAAAGAAACTGCTTGCTGCTGCTGTAATGACTGCTCTTACTGTTTCGACTGCTTCTGTATTTGCTGCTGCTCCTACGTTCTCTGGTGACGCTAACATTGAATTTCGTAACCAGGATGGTGCTGGCGATTATTTGACTAATCGTATTCGTCTTAATATTGATTCTCAAATTGATGACACTTTCTACATCCATGGACGTATGAAACTGGTTAATGACTTAAGAAACGGAAATGCTGACAATACTACCACCTTTGACCAAGCTTATATTGGTGCCAAAGCTGGCCAATTCGATGTTAAAGCCGGTAAACAATCTCTTGCTATTGGTAAAGGTCTCTTAATGGATGACGACAAATTCACAGGTGCGCAAGTTGGAACTACTGTTGAGGGTGTCAAAATCAATAGCTTTTATGGTAAGGATCCAGCCGATATTAATACTTCCTTTGCCGATGTAAGCACTACTTTGGGTAATGTGAACGTTGGAGCTTCTTACTTGACTGAAGGCGATCACTACTATGCCGTTAACGCGGACACTAAACTTGCTAGCAATGTAGTTCTTAATGTAGAATACGCTAAAAACAGTACCACAAAACAAAACGGTTATTTAGCTGAAGTCGCTGTAGGCGATGCCGCGAAGAAAGGCGACCTGAAATATGCTGTATCCTACCGCAATATTAAAGCAACTGCTCTGCCTAACTTCACCACTGATGGCTGGTACCAAGATTCCAAAGGACTTCGCTTAAAAGGAATCTATAAAGTATCTGACGCAGCTACTTTGACTGCTTACCATGATTTTGCTGATAAGCAAGACGGCACCGACCACAATCGTACCAACGTTGAATTTGCTGTAAGCTTCTAATAAGATATTGCGTTTCTCAAGGCGGCTCATCATGAGCCGCCTTTTAAATTTGCCAATTAAGCCATAACTTACAAGGTATCTATCCGCAAATAACAGGCAACCTATAAACAGGTACCAAAAATAAATTAAACGGAGGTTTTGCGTAATGTCAAGGAGCAAAAAACCAGTGAACCCTACAGCGCAAAGTGGCCTCGATCGCCTGAAAGAAGAAACGGCCGCCGAACTAGGTTTGAAAGACTATAAAAACACCTACAAAGGCGCTCTTACTTCGGCTGACAACGGACGAGTAGGCGGACAAATGGTTCGAAAAATGATTCAAGCGCAAGAAACTCAGTTTGGGCAAGGCAACTCGCAAGCTACCGGCAGTACCTTGACTGCCAAATACGATGCTAACCAAAAACCTTAAAGTAGGCGAAAGCCTGCTTTTTCTATTAAAAAAACTAGTTTTTAGCAATTTTTAAAAGGAAATATAATGATGTAGCCAGAATAAGTACATAATAACCATAATCATCCACCATTTAATAGCATATGCATACTTTATATATAGTTTATAAAAAAGGAGGGCATTGGGTGGAAATAGCACTTATAAAAAACTTATTTCGCCATATTGGCGAACAAGTGACTGTGCAAGGCTGGATTTACAATCAGCGCTCTTCCGGCAAAATAACTTTTCTTATAATTAGGGATGGTTCAGGAATGATGCAAGGGGTTGTTGTTAAACAGGAAGTAGGAGAAACCCTTTTTGCTGACGCTAAGAGGTTAACGCAGGAAAGTGCTGTTAAAGTAACCGGTTTGGTGCGTGAGGAGTCACGCTCTGTAGGCGGCTATGAAATGCAAGTTACTGACTTAGAGATTATCAGTATTGCTGAAGATTATCCTATTACGCATAAAGAGCATGGAGTAGATTTTCTGGCGGAGAATCGCCATCTTTGGATTCGTACTCCGCGACAGGCATCAGTACTACGTATCCGCTCTGAGATTGAACATGCACTTAGAAATTTTTTTTATGAACATGATTTTGTCTTAGCCGATGCGCCTATTATCACGCCGGCTGCTTGTGAAGGTACTACCAATTTATTTGAACTTGATTATCATGGCGAAAAGGGTTATTTGTCCCAAAGTGGTCAGCTATATAGTGAGGCTAACGCTATGGCGCTAGGACGCATATACTGTTTTGGCCCAACTTTCCGAGCTGAAAAATCTAAGACACGCAGGCATCTGCTGGAATTTTGGATGATTGAAGCTGAAATGGCCTTTTTTGACCTTGAAGATAATATGAAGCTCCAAGAAGAAATGCTAGGTTATGTTATTAAGCGTGTTCTTGAAAAGTGTCCAAATGAGCTTAAGACACTGGAACGGGATGTTGAAAAACTGAAAGCCATTACGCTGCCGTTTCCGCGAATTAGCTATACAGAGGCTGTTGAAATTCTTAAGCAAGCAGGTGAAGAATTCACCTGGGGAGATGATTTCGGCGCACCTCATGAAACGATTATTTCCAGTCACTTTAATGCGCCGGTATTTGTACACCGTTATCCAACCGCAATCAAAGCGTTTTATATGAAACCTGATCCCAATAATCCAGAGGTAGTGTTAGGCGCCGATTTGCTAGCTCCTGAGGGCTATGGCGAAATCATCGGTGGTGGTCAGCGTATTGATGATTTGTCATTATTAAAGCAGCGGATTGCCGAGCATAACCTGCCACAAGAGGCATTTGAGTGGTATCTTGATTTACGACGGTTTGGTACAGTACCGCATTCCGGCTTTGGTCTTGGTCTTGAGCGGACCGTTGCCTGGATATGTGGTCTTGAGCACATTCGCGAGACCATTCCATTTCCGCGCATGCTGCATAAAATGTATCCTTGAATTAAAAAGAAATAGGGGGAGATTAGCATGACATTAAGTCTTGCCGCAACACACGCAAAGGGTAAATTTGCAACTGACAAAATCTTTGGAGCCTCGGCAGCTGCTAATAAGGATGCTGCTCAATATGGGAAAGATAAGGTTGTTAACGCTACTATTGGCGCAATTTTGGATGATAACGAAGCATTAGTATGTTTACCTACAGTTGAAAAGGTTTATCGTAGTCTGCCAATTAATGAAGTTATTAACTATGCGCCTATTGCTGGCTTGCCCGATTTTTTGGAAGCTGCCACGAATTTGTCTTTTGGGGATAATCGTCCGGAAGCTTTCACCAGCGCAGTAGCTACTTCTGGTGGTTCAGGGGTAATCCACCATACTATTGCAAATTACACCGAGATTGGTGACACGCTGCTAACTTCTGACTGGTATTGGGGTCCATATAAAGTACTATGCCAGGATGCTTTGCGCAAGCTCGATACATATACTTTATTTGATGAGAAACAAAACTTTAATATTAAATCCTTTGAAAGTAAAGTCACTGAATTATTGACTAAACAAAATAATCTGGTAACCATCATCAATACTCCTGCCCATAATCCTACTGGTTTTAGTTTAAGTGATAGCGATTGGGACAGTGTATTAGATGTTGTTAAAACTGCTGCCAAAGATCAATCTAAGCGCCTGGTTCTATTAGTTGATATTGCGTATCTTGATTATGCCGGCGAGAAAAATGAGTGCCGTGCATTTATGAAAAAGTTCAGTAATTTGCCTGACAATGTGCTTATCATTCTGGCTTTTAGCATGTCTAAGGGTTATACCATGTATGGCCAGCGTACAGGTGCGATGATTGGTGTTTCCTCAAATAAGGACGTCATTCAGGAGTTTGCTGATATTAACCAGTTCACCAGCCGGGCTACCTGGTCTAATATCAATCGTGGTGTTATGCACCTTTTAGCTACCATTTATAATGACAAGGCCATAATGGCGCAAGTTGAAAAAGAACGCAGTGGCTACTATGCTCTTATCCGTGAACGTTCGGATATCTTTGTGCGTGAGGCTAAGGCAGCTAACCTTCATATGCTGCCATATATAGCTGGTTTCTTCATCACTGTTCCAGCTAATAATCCGGACGCCGTGTGCGATAAGCTGCATGAGGATCATATCTTTGCTGTACCGCTTGGCAAAGGAATTCGGATTGCCGTATGTGCTGTTTCATCCCAAAAAATTACTGGTATGGCTGCTAAAATGGCTCAGGCAATGGCGGCCGTAGATAAATAAAACCACTTAGTAACAGAAATTGACGAGATTGCTGCGGTTGCCGCAATGATTGAGAGAGATCAAACTCCAATTATTGTGGGAAAACGAGGTAATCTCGTTTTTTGCGTCTATGTATGTTTTGGGTGTTGGCTAAGAGTGTAATAATTACCATTGCTCGATTGAAAAGGTGTGGGAAATACTAGCTACAAGGAGGTTGATATTAATGCGCTGCTATCACCGTAACCTCATTAATAATACAACACTTAAGTTTCCACACACAGGGTTTTGGATTGTTCATATCTTAGGATCTATATTTCTTGTGGGATTAGGATTGCGTTTGGCCGTAAGAAGAGCACCGTTGCCGATTATTGCTTATCGCTTAATAAAAATGCTGCGCTAAGTGGGGAAGGAAAGAAGCCTGATGACAGCAATCGCTGTTGTCAGGTTTCTTCACATAGTAGCGGCAGCTGTAGCAGGAACTTAAGTCAAGATAGTTGAATATTTAGATATAAAGATTGATAATACAATGAATATATTGCTTAATATTTTGTGCATAATGGGGGGGCCTTTTGGTGACAGGGAAAATTGTTATCACATTTTCTGATGGGCGTACTAGCGAATATGCCAGCGGTGTAACTCTACTGGAACTTAGTCGAGATGCGGCACATAGGTATACAACACCAATAGTGGCAGCCAAAGTCAACAACGAAATTAAAGATTTGCAGAATGTACTAGAACAAGATAGTAAAATAGATTTTATCGATCTTCGTAGCAGTGATGGGATGAAGGTTTATCAACGAAGTATAACACTAATTATGATTGTTGCCGCACAGGAATTGTTTCCTGGTTGCGAAGTTACAGTAGAGCATTCTTTGAGTAAAGGCTTGTACTGCGAGCTTCATCATGGGCGGGATGTAACGCCTGAGGATATTGAGCAACTTGCCCAGCAAATGCATCGAATTATACGTGAGAATCGGCCTATTGTACGAAAGACGCTGCCTAAACGTGAGGCAATTGAACTATTCAGGGCATCTGGACGCATGGAGAAGGTCAGCCTACTGGAGCAACTTGATCGTGAAAAAGTAAGTATCTATTATTGTGGCCAGGTATATGACTACTTATATGGGACAATGACACCATCTACTGGTGATTTAAAGGTGTTTGAATTGAAAAATTATCCTCCAGGTATTATTTTGCGATTACCTGAAAAGGATAATCCTAATGAATTGCCTCAGTTTAACGAGAACCCCAAACTGTTTAGAGTGTTCCAGGAGGCAGCTGAATGGGGTAATATCTTGCGCTGTGGTTATGTGGCTACCTTGAATGAACGTACTGAAACAGGGGGAATTAGTGATATTATTCGGGTAGCGGAAGCATTACATGAGAAAAAACTCGCACAAATCGCCGATTTTGTATCCTCTCATCGTAATGAGGTACGAGTAATATTAGTAGCGGGACCTTCTTCCTCCGGCAAAACAACTTTCGCACAAAGGCTTAATATTCAATTACGAGTTAATGGTGTATGGCCAGTCCCGGTTTCTTTGGATGATTACTTTGTTGACCGAGATAAAACACCGGTTGATGAAGCAGGAGAATATGATTTTGAGGCTATTGAAGCTGTTGATCTAGAATTGTTTAACTCTCATTTGGCTAGAATTTTAGCGGGCGAAGAAGTTGAGATGCCTACCTATAATTTTTTAACAGGAAAGCGGGAATACCGGGGTCACCGGATTAAAGTAGATAAAGGCCAGCCGCTTATTATTGAGGGCATCCATGGCCTTAATGAACGGTTGACAAGTGCTGTTCCCCGTCACTGCAAAATAAAGATATATATTAGTGCATTAACGCAACTATCCATAGACAGTCATAACCGTATCCCGACTACAGATGCCCGTCTTATCCGCAGGATTGTTCGCGATAGTCAATTTCGTTCGCATGATGCGCTTATGACGCTTAGAATGTGGAATTCTGTTCGCCGTGGGGAAGAACGCAATATCTTTCCTTTTCAGGAGCAAGCTGATCTCATGTTTAATTCAGCGCTTATTTATGAATTGGCAGTATTAAAAAAATATGCTGATCCACTTCTGAGAAAAGTTACCAGCCAAGACCCAGAGTATTCTGAAGCAAAGCGGCTATTAAATTTTCTGGAGTATTTTGATTCAGTGGAAGATGATGAGATTCCGCATAATTCAATACTACGCGAGTTTATCGGTAAGTCCTGTTTTGAAAAACATTAAGTCCAAGAAAAATACCCTGTAATCCCGCGGTGTGGGGATTGACAGGGTATTTTTTTATATTATCAGATTAATTTCTATTGGCTTCAAAGAACTTAAGAGCTACATCCGGGAATACTGCATATGACAGTACATCTTCAGTCGATGCATTAGGGTAGCCTTTTTCAGCTAGCTGCTGGCGGAGAGCTGCCATTTGGGGCTCAATATCATCAGCTGGGCGATGCGTGATAAGTTCGTCACTACCTATCAGAGACTGTAAAAATTCGGGATCAATGGGCGCCGGGGTGCGGCCGTATTTGCCGCGGGCTAAATCTTTGACTTCTCGCGGAACGACTTTATAGCGACCCAGCATTACATTGAACGCTGCCATGGAACCGACAATCTGGCTAGTTGGAGTAACTAGCGGCGGATAACCTAGTTCAGCACGGACTTTAGGCATTTCCTCGATAAGTTCAGGGAATTTATCGGCCATACCTTGTTCTTTCATTTGATTCAAGAGATTGGAGAGCATACCGCCAGGAATTTGGAAAGACAACACTTTAGTATCAATTTCAATATTAGTGTTGAGATGGAAGGTTTCAGCAAGCTGTTTTTTGACGCCTCTAAAATGGTCGGCAATTGGGAACAGCTTTTCCTTATTCAGACCGGTATCGCGCTCATTACCCTCTAATGTCGCAACCATGGCTTCTGTAGCCGGCTGGGAGGAAGCAAGTGCAAAAGGAGAAAGGGCACAATCAATAATATCAACACCGGCTTCGATAGCTTTTAAGTATGTCATAGAAGCCATGCCACTGGTGTAATGAGTGTGCAGGTGAATAGTTACGTTGATTTCGGATTTAAGTGTTTTAATGAGATCGTATGCTTTGTAGGGAGCGAGCAGACCAGCCATGTCTTTAATACAGATAGAATCAGTACCTAGGCTAACAAGGTCTTTGGCTACCTTAAGAAAAGACTCGTTATTATGGTACGGGCTGATAGTGTAGACAAAAGCACCTTGCACATGAGCGCCAGCCTCTTTAGCGGCTCGCATAGAAACTTCCATGTTGCGAACATCATTAAGAGCATCAAAAATGCGAATTACACCTACGCCATTATCAACAGCACGATTGACAAACTCGCGAACGACATCATCAGCATAGTGATTGTAGCCAAGTACATTTTGACCACGTAAAAGCATTTGGATGGGGGTTTTTTTCAAATATTTTTTAAGTGTACGCAGACGTTCCCAGGGATCTTCATTTAAGAAGCGAAGGCAGCTGTCAAAAGTAGCTCCACCCCAAGCTTCAATTGAGAAATATCCAATTTCATCAAGTTGCTCTAAAATAGGCAGCATATCCGATGTGCGCATCCGTGTTGCCGCTAGTGACTGATGCCCGTCGCGCAGGACAGTTTCTGTTATTTTTACAGGATTAAGTGTCGGCATTCAAATCCCCCTTATTAATAATTAAGATAGAAATATTGCGTGAATAATTAAATTTTAGTCGGTATTCCACATTTTTACCAGCTTTTTTTAAAAAAAATTAATATATTTATGACTCAAAGTTGAAGTTTTTATTATTGTTTAGGATTTGTGCTAAGTTTACGGGCAAGAATGGCCGCCATTTTACTTGTACCGGTCATAGCAGGCATTCCACTATAATGACCAAGTTTGGTGAGAATTGAATATACCTGAGGGTTTTCGACTGGAGTATGAGCAGTCGCGGCATTGCCATAGTCATTAACATGCTTGGTACCTTCTTCCGGGGAAAGAAGTCGTCCCGGTCCACCTACGCAACCGCCTTTACAAGCCATGCCTTCAATAAAGTTAGCTTGCAATTTGCCTGCTAGGATTTCCTCAAGAAGTTTTGTGCAGTCAGGAATACCATCAACCTTAATTGGTTTAAACATTTCAGCCCGGCGAGGAATTAATTTTTCTAGTGTAGTACCTACAGCAGCGCTGACGCCGCCTGTGCGGGCATAGAGCCGGCCACCCCAGGAGGCTACCGGATTTTCTTCATCCGATTCTGTTTCAGGATTGATATTTGCCGCTTCAAAGATAGTCTCCAGCTCTTGAAAGGTGAGGACAAAGTCGATAGCACCTTTGAGATCAGGTAACTGTGCTTCCGACTTTTTGGCAACGCAAGGCCCGATAAATACTACTTTAGCCTCAGGTTCGAGTTCTTTGATTACTCGTCCTGAGGCAATCATCGGAGATACTGATGGTGATATGTGGCTCATTAAATCGGGAAATTTATTTTCGATTAATTTAATCCAGATAGGGCAGCAACAACTGGTGATTAAAAAATCATGTTCATCTTTAACATGTTCATCATATTCAAAAGCTTCTTTTATGGTGATTAGGTCAGCATATAACGCTGTTTCCACCATTTCATTGAAGCCCAGTTTAAGTAGCGCGCTACGAAGCTTTCCGGCTGTAACTTCAGGGCCAAACTGACCGGCAAAGGCGGGTGCCACTGAAGCATACACTTTATGTGAATTTTGGCGAAGTAGATTAATTAACGGGACAAACTGGGATTTTTCAGCTAAGGCGCCAAATTCACAGGCGTCAATACAATAGCCATCATTTGCACATTTATTTTTGTCAATGGAAGGGTGACCCAGTTGGTCTCGCGTAATTGCGCCAAGAGGACAGTTTTTCTCACAAGAAGCGCCTTGGCAGTTTTCACATGCTTCTAGGTTGACAATAACAACAGGCTCACTGCCCATGCCCATAAGAGCTTCTTCATCATACTCACTGATGACTTCCTCAGAATTATTAGGCTCCAATCCCATGGCAATGCGGATTTGATTGGCAACCAGACGACGGGTAGGTTTATC
>JAEZVB010000043.1 GCA_023443285.1 Bacillota bacterium | reverse complement strand
CTTCAACAGTGGAGCAAAGGGTCGGGTTAATAGTATTACGCATCCAAGCGGCCATAGCGCCATCAACTTCAAGGTCGCCAGTAGTCACTGGATCACCTTGTCTGTTGTAACCAACGATAACATGCTTGAAGCGTTCCCGCATATCTGCGAGGTCTTTGGCAACAGCCAAAATAGCCATCAATTCGGAACCAACGGCAATACCAAATTTGGAATGCATCATGAAACCATCTTTTTTGCCGCCAAGACCCATGATGATGTTACGCAGGCCTTGAGCAGCGAAGTCAAGAACCCAGCCCATTTCAATGTTCTTCGGATCGATATCAAGTCTTTTCAGGCCTCTTTTAGCCAGCTCAGCATCGGTATAGTTGGCTTCATGTTGCATTCTTGCATTCATTGCAACCATTGCCAAGTTATGAGCATTCATAATATCATTGATGTCGCCAGTTAAACCAAGTGAAAACTCAGTCATTGGAATTAATAGAGCGTTACCGCCGCCAGCAGCAGTACCTTTAACGTTCATAGTCGGGCCGCCGGAAGGCTGCCGCAGAGCACCGCCAACATTCATGCCACGTTTGCCGAGACCTTCCATGATACCAATGGAAGTAGTTGATTTACCTTCGCCAAGCGGAGTAGGAGTAATGGCGGTTACCTCGATGTATTTGCCGTCTGGTTTATCTTTCAGACGATCAATTACCTTTAAAAAGTCAACTTTCGGAGTTTTGCCGTAAGGAATGATTTCGTCTTTTTGGAGGCCCATCATTTCTTGATACTGTTCGCAAGAAGGAATATTCCCCTCTGCTGCTTCGGCAATTTGCCAGTCTTTCAATACTGTAGGATCCCAAGCCATAATAAACATCTCCTTTTTTATTATACTATTGACCAAATATACATGTTTGAATTGTCATTACTCGATCGGCGCTGATTCTAAAACAGGTTTTTGAGTATTTTCATTCGAAGTGAATTTTTTATTATTCAAGGCAAAGGTAATGACTAGTCCCAAAAGCAGTAGTACTGAAGCGGACATAAAGGTATATTGAGCCGCCTCACTAGCGAAATTGTCTTTAAGAAAGGCTACTATCTGAGGGCCTACGATTCCGCCGCATCCCCATGCGGTGAGAATGGCGCCGTAAACAACCGGCATTAGTTTCTGCCCAAAGACATCAAGTATAAACGAAGGCATGGAGCCGAAGCCACCGCCATAGCAAAGAAGGATATAGCAGACAAGAATACTGAAAATAATTGGATTGTTGACAAACAGTAGAGCAAGAAAGACAACCAGCTGAGTGCCAAGAATAAGACGAAAGGTTTGAACTCGACCGATTTTATCAGACAACCCACCCCAAAAGAAGCGGCCAACACCATTAAAGATAGAACTAACAGCAATTAAAGTAGCACCTGCAGCCGCTAGTCCAGCAACCACTTGTGGGTTATTCAGTGTATTCGGATCCATCGTCTTCTTCAGGAGATCCTGCAGCAGGGGAGATTGGAAACCAATGAACATGATGCCGGCAATAATGTTGAAAAAGAACACTGTCCACATCATCAGGAATTTACCCGAAAAAATACACTGTTTAGCCGTAATAGTATCCTGGGAAGCCTGCGCTCCAGGCGAAACTACCGGAGGAGTATAACCCTTCGGCACAAAGCTTGGCGGCGGATTAACAAGACAATAGCCTGCCGGCAAAGTGATGATAAGCATAACTGCGCCGACATAAGAAAATACCAGTACAAGATTCCCGCCGGTTATAGACATAAAGATCGGAGCCAGGATTTTAGCCATAATAAGTGCGCCAAAGCCAAAACCCATAACAACCATACCAGTAATAAACCCTTTCTTATCCGGAAACCACTTAGCGGCAGTGGCCACAGGAGTTACATAACCAAGTCCCAAACCCATACCGCCGATAACACCATACCCTATATATAGGAGCGAAAGACTTTTGATTGAAAGAGCATACGCTCCAATAAAATAGCCAAGGCTAAACAAAGCACCGCCACTCATGGCAAGCTTTCGCGGGCCAAATTGGGGGAGATTAACGCCACCCCAGGCAGCCGCTAATCCGAGAAAGAAAATAGCCAGGCTGAATGCCCAGGCGGCCTGGGAGTTAGTCCAATTGTTGGCCGTCATAATCGGTTGCTGAAAAAAACTCCAGGCATAGACGGTTCCTAATGCAACCTGCAACAAAGTTCCCATAATGGCTATCAGCCATCGGTTTGGCGCATTTTGTAATTTTGTTCTCATGGTTTTTCCTCCTTTTCCATAGTGATTCTTCTTGCAATTCAAGAGATTACAGCATATCCCTTTGATTGAAAAATGAATAAAATCATGATATAGTAAATTTTAGGCATACCAAATAAACCTTGCGACACTCGGTTTATTGCTACTGTCTATGCTTCACTGGTACGACCAATACCGGTGAAGCGCTTCTATTTTTCGAACCAGTTCTTCTAAATAAGTATGCCTCGTTTGCTAAAATCAACTCCTTTCTAGCAGTAGTTCACAAACAACCTATAACTTACCATCTATCCGGCAACCACCCCCTTTCATTCATATATAATTAAAGTTTAGACACCCAGATTGTCAAAAAGCCAGATACCCCTTTGTTTGGAAAGAAGGCATCTGGCCATTAGCGTTAAATAATCCGGATAAATTGCAGTTTGCCAATAGCAAACAAGCCATGTTGCGTGACAATTATAGAGCCATGCACTTTCCTACTACTCCATAATCCAGCAATAAAAGCAAACTATCCCCAGATATTAATTTAAACGCTCCTTCCCAAAAGGGAGGCGCAGTCGTTTCCCGCTACACCCATCGGTTGTCCATCATGCCTTAAGAGGTTTAGATTATTAAAACAACTCGGAGCTCTATGAAATTTTAACAGAATAATCGGAAGTTACGCAAAAATCTTAATTTTTAATAGTTTCTGTAAATTTTTCTTCCATTTTTGGCTTTACTAAGCACACATTCTGCCGTTGCAAAAATATATGGTCTATAACACACAAAAGACCGTCCAGACATACATTTACACACTGCAGTGTATTTGTTGCCCAGACGGTCGGCATTTCAAGAACCTGCACTTCACGTGGTAAACTCCACTTAACCGTCAGCAGTGCAAATCCAATATATAACTATGTTCATAGTTTAACAAACTTTTTTCCAGCCGTCAATCCCCTGCGTCATATATTGTGGCATTTTTTTGTAGGAGCCTCCCTTAGCTATAAGGCTAATTTACACATTCTGTATAATTAGTTTAACCGCACTCTTGTGCGCCATTAGCCCCAAGTACTAAATCAATAAATATCCTGCTGAGTTCCGGGTCAAACTGCCTCCCACTAAGCTGTTCAATCTCGGCCAACGCCCTATCGGGTTTGAAAGGCTCACGATAACAGCGCGGCGTAGTCATAGCATCATAAGAATCACATAAAACTAACATCCGGCTTAATATCGGTATTTCTTGAGCTTGAATGCCATATGGGTATCCTTTTCCATCATATCTTTCGTGATGATAACGAACTATTTCAACAATTTTTTCAAAACCGCTAATTTCAGACAATATGTCAGCGCCGATATTGGGATGTTGTTTAATAAGAGCAAATTCAGTTTCTGTTAACTGTGTTGGTTTATTTAAAATACTCTCAGGAATTCCAATTTTTCCAATATCATGCACCAGACCAGATACATACGCCAGACTTATTTCTTCCTTTGACAAGCCTATGCGATTAGCAAGCGTTACCATCAAATACGCTACATGTTCACTATGTTTTCCCGTGTTTTTGTCTCTAGCATTGATGGCTTTAAGTAGCAATTTGATAACACTTGTACTCATATCATTCATTTTTTTACAAGAACTACCATTCACATAGTCTATTACTAAGTCGGCATGGATAACAATCGGCTCATAATCCGAGCTATTTTCCCCAGCTTCAAGAATAAAGCCGGCTATTTCATCTCTCACCTTTACGCTCTCCTTACTGTGTCATTTATTTTCCCAAGCTGCTGCTATCGCCGCCAGCTTAATTCAAGCTATATTTTCCTCATTAAACAAGGAATTTTCTGGCCGTATTATCCAGTTCTACCGCAAGTTGGCTCAACGTATCCGCATGACTGCTTATCTCGTGCATACTAGCAGTTTGTTCTTCTGAGGTTGCGGCCACATTAGCAGCTTGCTCTGAAGTCTTTTGGGCAACAGAACTAATAGTCTCAACACTACCTACCATATTCTCCGTACCTTTTGCTGTTTCATTTACGGCTTGAGAGATTTGTTGTATTCCAGCTCTTACATCTTCAAGTTTAGCAACTATTGTTTTGAACCCTTCACGAGTTTCCTCTGCAGCCCTTTTACCAGCGATTACCTGATTGTTGGCAGTTGTAACAACAGAAACTGAGCGTCCGATCTCCTGACTCATCGTACTGATAATATTAGATATGTCTTCGGTTGCCTTAGCACTTTGTTCAGCCAATCTTCTCACTTCATCTGCAACTACAGCAAAGCCCCTTCCCGCATCTCCCGCACGGGCGGCCTCAATGGCCGCATTCAGAGCCAACAGATTTGTTTGGCTAGCGATGTTGCTAATTACGCCGACAATGCCCTGAATCTCTTGCGAACCTTTATCCAACTCCTCTGTCGCTTCGGTTATGCTCCCCATAGCGACAGCTATGTCCGCATTCTGCTGCGCTAAATTTTCAAGCATCAGCATACCACTGCTAATTTCATGAACGGCATTTTGGGTATTGTTATTCACTTCAGCGGAACCAGCACTCATCTCTTGCGTCCCAGCTGATAACTGCTGTAACGTTGCCGAGATATTAGCCACACTATCCGAATTATGGGCAACCCCAGTTGCTATATCAGCGACACTTTTGCTAACACCTTCTGATGCTTTGAAATTTTCTTCCACCGTGGCGCTTAACTCCTGACTAGAGGCAGCCAAAGAATCTGCCCCGTCCTGGAGTTGGTGAACAAACGTTTTAAGGGCTTTTTTCATGTTAATTACCACTATGCCCATATCACCAATTTCATCATTGCGAGTGGGCTGAACATCATGTCCAGTTAAATCCAATCTACCAATTGTCGCCAAATCTCCGCTAACTCGTCTTATCCGAGCGGTAGTATTCCGACTGAACCAAAAAGCCATACCACCTGCTAGTATCACAACAAATACCGCGATACCGGCAATTATCTCGATATCCCTCCCGGCTTGGTTATTGAGTAATTTTGTCTTATTTCTCAAATAGTCAGCCTGTATTTTAGATAATTTAACAAATTGAGCGTCAATATCTGCCACAAGCTGCCTGCCTTGCTCCATAAGCGAGGGAAGAGATGGGTCACCCAACTTCTTTGCGGCAATGACCTTGTTGCCAAGTAGTTGATATTCAGCTAGCATTTTTGCCAGCTTGGTTCCTTCTTCTTTGGTGTCAGACTGTGTAGATGTATTATTGTATTGGGTGACTTTATCAATGGCATGCGCAAAGTTATCCCTAAATCCTACCTCATATTTTGCATCTGGGTAGAGAAGAAATCCCCTCATATCAAGCAACGCACGCGAAAATTCATTGGCCGCATCTTTAATCAGCATGGATCGCGCCATAGTATGCGTACCCAGACTATCTGTCTCATTCACATTTTCTTTGAACTGCCATAGACAGAAAACAATAAGTGACAAAAATAAAGCAAACGTAACCGTAAATATCAAACCAAGTTGCATACCTATAGGAAAACGCTTTTTATCCAAATTATTCACTCCTTTTACATACTTAAGGTTCTTGCTATATCAGGCTATTGTTTATTGTGAGAATTTCTCGTTGTTTCGCGAGCTATCCCTGCTTATACACTCCTTCCTTTTATCAAAATCACTTATTCTAGCTACGTAATCCGGCTGAATCTTACATTATTTTCTGTCCCATATTAAAATTTGGTAAATTTCTTGCTTTTTTCATGCT
This sequence comes from Bacillota bacterium, assembly GCA_023443285.1. Classification (GTDB taxonomy): domain Bacteria; phylum Bacillota; class Negativicutes; order Sporomusales; family Sporomusaceae; genus Sporomusa. The sequence goes on along the minus strand of JAEZVB010000043.1, from coordinate 51,334 downwards.
ATAATTTATATACCTGTTCTTTAGAACAATCTGGGACGAGTTGCGCTATCAACGCACCCAGCAAGTCTATATGGTTTTTATCTAGTACTGCATTGCACCCCCGCATACATGCCTCTTGTTGCGCATGCGCCGGTATATTGGTGGAAAGTATGATAAACGGAATAGCAGGAGCCATTTCATTGCGAATAAACAAGGCATCCAGAGAACTAAACGCCGGCATATAATGATCGGAAATGATAACATCAAAGCTATTGTCCAGTAACTGTCGCCGCATTTGCTGTTCATTTTCTACATGCTTATAATCTGCTTGATAGCCCATTCGCATTAATTCCCATTTGATTATTTTTACACTGGCAGCATCATCCTCGATGATCAAATACTTTATCCTTTTATACATTTGCGGCATTCCTCTCGATTTAATTATTTCTCTACAGCGCATGAGTATAGCATCAAGGATTAACCATTCTTTACTTCATCTAATACATAAAAAAAGCGCTAAGTTAGCATAAGCAACCGCAAATTGAAGTTTGTTTATGTATTAATGATACTTCATGTTTATAATCGCAAAAACATAATAAATCAATGATTTTCCCCTAATAATTAGAATTTTTACCATACGCAGTCAAACAATATATTGGGGTGAGACTATGTATCGTGTGCTTATTGTGGATGATGACAGAGCTATTCGATATGACTTAAGAAAGTCTAATATCTGGTCTGTTTATGGTTTTACCATTGCAGCTGAAGCGACAAATGGGCAAGAAGCACTGCACAAAATAGCTGAATTACAATTTGACCTGATCCTAATTGATATTAAAATGCCAAAAATAGATGGTATTGCCTTTCTTCAGGAATTGCGAAAGGCCGGTTTAGATCTTTGTGTTGTTATCGCAAGCGGCTACAGTACATTTGAATATGCGCGCCAGGGTATTGTATTAGGGGCTTTTGACTATCTTTTAAAGCCGATTGAAACTAATAAGCTGGGCGATGTTTTAAGCAGAGTACAGGTTCACCTTGATAAAAAATATAAAAACAAAGACTCTCAGCTAAAAATATCCAAACAACTGGAAGAAAGTGTCCGCCTTCCTCTCTCCAAACAAGATGAGCTCCATCTTTTCAAACTAGTTACCGAGAACCCGAATCAAGCTTCCTTTTATGCAGAAGAACTAGCTTTAAAAGTGTCTGATTTTTATTCTCAGGAAACCTTTAAGACAGCGATCTTATTAGATTGCCTACTATCTAATATTAAACAACAGCTATTCCATGAAAAACCTTGGCTTACCAGCCTACGCATAATCAAAACGGAAGACCAACCCAAGTTGCAGGACATAGAAGACCTTACTACCTTGATCCAATCCTTTGTAGCAGCGATAACAGACCTTGCAGGATTTACGGAAAAACTTCACCTTAATCATCCTGACTCTGTTATAAAACGTCTATGTGAATATGTTATTCAAAATATAGATTCCAAAATAAATGTAGAAACTGCTGCCAATGACTTTGGATTTAGCAGTAGTTACTTAGGCAAACTTTTTCGTCAAAAAACCGGGGAAGGTTTTGTAGACTTCATTACAACTGTAAAAATGGAGAAAGCAAAAGTTTTAATCCGTTCAGGCAAATATAAAAACTATGAAATCAGTGATATGCTTGGCTATAAATCACCAGACTATTTTTGTCAACTTTTCAAAACACACGCACACATGACACCTGCTGATTATAAGAAATCGTTATCCTAAAATTACTTTGCGTTCATACTGATAAAGAGGCATTTGATAATCCATCTGCGGATTATCAAATGCCTCTTTATCAACTTGCGGAAATCTCACTACATGAAACAATGTCCCGTACTTTATCTAGGTAACGTAAAGCAGATTTCAGCGCCGTTATCTACCTCGCCGGAAATCCAAACCCGTCCGCCGTGCCTGTCGATAATTTTTTTAACAATAACAAGCCCTGTTCCTGTCCCCTCAAATTCCTGGTCAGAGTGAAGCCGTTGGAATATGTTAAAGAGTTTGTCACCATATTTGATATTAAAGCCTACTCCATTATCCTTTATAGAAAAAACATATTCTTTGCTGCCTTTTTGGCAATTCACCTTAATAACGGCTTTGTCTCTGCTTCTTGTAAATTTATGGGCATTAGAAAGTATATTAATAAGCACCTGCCGCAAAAGTGTTGCATCACCATACACAACTGGCAGACAGCCTATAGCGTAATTCACGTTTCTGGTTGAAACCTCTGCTGCTAGCAAATCACAAACTTCATTTACCAATTGGTGCATGTCTATGCTTTCTCCAACAAAATTAGTATGGAGCATCATAGATATTTCGGAAAGTTTGTCAATCAGATTTACAGCTTCTTGCGCTTTTTCACACATAATGGACACAATTTCGTCTAGTTCCTGCCTATCAGCATGCTCTAGGTGCTTGGAAATTGTCTGAATAGACCAGAGCGGTGCTTTCAAATCATGGGAAACCATATGGCTAAACATTTTTATCTCTTTGTATGCTTCTTCCAGCTTGTCGGTCTTTTGTTTTAGATGGATGTGGGTACCCACACGGGCTAACAGCTCCTTGGGATTCACCGGCTTTGATACATAATCCTGTGCCCCTGCCAAAAAACCTTCCACAATACTGTCACTGTCATTTCTACTTGTTAAAAAGATGACCGGTATCGAACTGTATCTTTCGTCATTTTTAAGCTGTTTACAAATGGTTATACCGCTTATTTCAGGCATAACAACATCCAGCAGTATCAAATCCGGCAGTCCCTTTTCCAAGCTGTCAAATACTTTCCAGCCCTCTGTTAGTGCCCTGACCTGATAGTTTTCTTCCCGCAAAAGGGAATGAACCAGATAAATCTGTTCCGGCGAATCATCGATAATCAATATTTCCGGCATTTTACATCCATTCAATCCAGCCAAAATCGCCACCTCCTACTCTCCCGGTATTACCGCTTAGAATTTTACTGGATTTCATATGGTTTCTCTAGGTTATTCAGCAGCTGGCCTGCAGCATCCCAGTCGAAATTAATTATCGCGTGCCGTAGCGATCCAAGGGCATCTTGCCCATAACGCCGTTCAAGCTTCGGCAAAATTTTCATAAACAGATCAAACGCTTCTACTAAATTCATCTCAATTAGCGTCGCCAATGTTTTTATTTCTTCTGTAAGCTCAGTAGGTATAGTCTCTTCACTATTTTTTTCATTCTGCAACACTATTTCAATCGAATGATCCACTATTCTCAATGCCCCAGTCAATTCTTCGAGTTGTTCTTCTAACTGCGATAAACCAGCGTCCTCCCGTAACCCTTGTTCAAGCGCAGCAGCTATCTGAAAAACATCTTCTCCGCCAATATTGCCTGCGGCTCCTTTTAATGTATGGGCAAACCGTATTGCCAAAGCTGTATTACCTTGCACAAGAGCTTCTTTAATCTGCCGATAACTCAGTACTTCCTTTTCCCGAAAGATGCCTAACAATTCAAGGTATCTTTCGGTTTTACCATGTAAACGAGCTAAGCCTGCTTCGGTATTCAGCCCTGGCAGTTGTTGAAGCGGTAACGTTATAGTACCAGCATTTTGCGAGAAATTTTCTCCGGCGCAGCCAATCACCCTATCGGGTTCTACCTGTTCTTGGTTATAGCTCACCCGCTCTTTCTGCATCCACCGTTTAAGAGTACTCAGGAGTTGTATTGGTTCTATCGGTTTGGTAATATAACCATTCATGCCTGCTGCCAACACCTTATCATCCACCCCTTTAACCACATCGGCAGTCAAAGCAATGATCGGAAGTTCTTGAGCATGCGGAAAATCCCTTATTCTTTTTGCCGCTTCATATCCATCCATCACCGGCATCTGGATATCCATCAGTACGATATCATATTGCCTAACCGCAACCAAATCCACTGCCTTACTGCCATCTTGCGCAATATCAACAACAATCTCTGCATCTTCCAAAATATCCTTAGCTACCTGCTGATTTATCTCATTGTCTTCCACAAGAAGAACCCTTGTATGCTTGAGTGCTAAAAAGCGATTATGCCGCTCTACATCTACAGGCTTACCGTCTTCTCCAAGTAATACTGACTCAAATTGTTTAACAATCACATTATAAAGCTGCGACTGACCAACCGGGTAATAGAGAATACCGTTGAACCCTGCCGAATCAATTTTTACCGGGCTTTGCAGTTCACCTTCCCGATAAGCGCTTACTAGCATAATAATTGGCACACTCAAACCGGTTTCTTCTCTGATGCGCTCAGCTGTCTGTCTGCCATCCATATCATGCAGCCTCTGGTCAATGAAAATCAGATCATACCTGCGCGCTTCACCAATGCTTTCTATAGCCTGTACTCCTGATTCAAATACACTGCAAATAAAACCAAATTGCTCTACCTGGTTTTGCAAAACACGCCGCATTTCCAAATTACTGCATACCAATAAAATACGAAGAAACTGCAAGTTTGGAGCAATCGTTGTTACCAATTTATGATCCCTACAATACACAAAGGGTAAAGTAAAGCGAAAGCGGCTCCCCCTTCCCGGTTCACTTACAACTTGTATTGTACCGCCCATAAGCTCAATTAAGGTCTTACAAATGGCAAGTCCCAACCCGGTTCCGCCATATTTTCTGGTTGTAGACGTGTCTATCTGTGAAAATGCTTTAAATAGATCACTTTGCTGTTCTACCGGTATTCCAATGCCCGTATCTTGCACAGTAAATTCTAGAAATACCTGACCTTCCTCCTCCTTTTCTACTGCCACCGCTATCGAAATCTCGCCCGCTGCAGTAAACTTCACTGCATTGTTAGCCAGATTCAACAATATCTGCTGCAACCGGAAGAAATCTCCCTTCAGAAATTGGGGAGCTGCAGCATCTACTGAAAAATGCAGTTTTAAATTTTTTTCATATACCTTAACACTAATGATGTTGGAAATATTATGCAAGACCTCGTATAAATCAAAGTCAGCATGTTCAAGCACTACTTTATTGGCCTCAATTTTAGAGAAATCGAGAATATCGTTGATAATCAACTGGAGATTATTAGCCGATAGCGTAGCCTTTTCCACATATTCCTGCTGTTTGTCAGTTAGCTTTGTTTTTTTCATAAGGTAGTTCAAACCGACAATAGCATTAATTGGCGTTCTGATTTCGTGACTCATTTTAGCCAGAAAATCGCTTTTCGCGCTATTGGCTTGTTCAGCTTCTTCTTTGGATTGATTGATTTTCTCATTCATGACCATCATTTCCTCATTCATGGCCATCAATTCCTCGTTCATCCCCATAAGCTCCTGGGTCCTGACTTCCACTTTCTTTTCCAGATCATCATTAACTTCCCGCAGAGCTTCCTCCACACGTTTGCGCTGCGCTTCCTCTTCTAAATGGGCAATGCCAAACGAAAGTGCGGCTGCTACTTCTTCCAGTAAAGCCACTTCTTTTTCTTGAAAGACATTAGCTTCAGAAGCATATACATTTAAGGCTCCCGCAACAATGCCCCCACAATAAAATACAAATACGGCAGAGGAACCAATACCTGCCTGCTTCGCTTTATTACGCCAAGGCGATGTAGCCGAATCGGCAAAAAAATCATTACAAACATAAGTTTTGCCTTCGCGAACAGCCGAGCCGGTAGGCCCAAGCCCTTCTGGTCTTTCATCAGAAAAAATGACAAGGTTTTTTATATACTCCGCTGGTTCACCAGCCCAAGCCACTTGCCGCACAGCGTGACTGTCTCGATCATGTTCACCAATCCACGCCAGTTTGAATCCACCATGCTCTACGGCAATTTGACATACTTGGTGAAAAAGCTCCTGGCGGGATCGGGCTTTTACCAATGTATGGTTGACTCGGCTCAAGACATCATACAGCCGGTTCAGACGATATATAATGTCTTCATGCCGCTTCCTTTCCGAAATGTCCCGTACAACAGCTAATACACAATTTCGTTCTCCAATCATTGCGCTTTTCAGGCTTACTTCCGACCATAGCGGTTTCCCAGCTTGTTGCTTGATTATACACTCAAATAGCTGTGGCTGACCCGTTGCGGCCTGCTTTATTCGCCACTGAACTTCACTGTCATTGTAAGGATACATTCCTTCTTCTATGTCATTTGGATTATCATCAAAAGATAGGTTATACATTGCAAGTGCCTTAGCATTCCGATCAATGATTTCTCCGGTTTCGGCATCATGCACTAAAATGCCATCGTTTGCGGCATTGAAAATAGCCTGGTAGTTTTCATTTAAAGCCCTTTGGGTTTCGGCTATTTCCTTGAGGAGTTGAGAAATTAAGCCATAAAGCAGCCAACCGGTAAAGCTGATAAACAGCCACCCTTTAAAAGTAGACAGTTTGGTGGCAGTTTGCGAATCAGTGGCTATTATATTCACTAGCTGATCGGAAAATAGAATCCACAGGCCGCCTAAAAGCATATAAATTGCAGTTACCCGTAGCGCCCCTTTATCCAGCTTATTCATTTGTAACCTCCGGTTAGTGCAAGATTGATTTTTACAAAATTCACCACCACAGACTAAAAACCTTTTTTATATTTGCACAAAATTCCGGATAGTACAATTTATTGTTAATACACGCCTGCAAAATTCTTTCTACCACATGTATAGACTTTTAGCAGGACATAGCTTTGCTGGTATAGAAGTACCTTAAAACTTACCCGCAGAAGTAGTTATGGTTATGTTTATGCAATGAAATACGGAGTGACACTATGAAAAACCGGTTTAGTATTGGCGAAATGTCTAAATTGCATAATATCCCTATTAAAACCTTGCGTTACTATGACGAGATCGATTTATTCAAACCCATCGAGGTTGCCGCCAACAGCAATTACCGGTATTACTCGCTTGAGCAGTTTGAACAGCTTAACACGATTAACTATCTCAAATTATTGGGGCTGCCGCTTAAAGAGATAAAGCAGCATTTGGAAATACGTGATATTGCAAGTTTTATTGACTTATTAAAAAAACAGCAAGCTATCACGGCAGCCGCTATCAGCAGACTAGAAGCAGTCAATGCCCAGTTTTGTAAGCGCATTGAAGAAATCGAGACTTCTGCCGCCATCAAGACCGGACAACCTTGTCTGAAGAGTTTTCCAGCGCGCGCAGTGCTCAGCTTACACGAACGCTTGCATTCTGAGTCCGAGTGGGAAATCGCATTGAGCAGACTTGTCCAGGGCACTAACAGCAAACCCCCTTTGTTTATCGGCAAAGTAGGCTTGACGGTTGCACAAAGCAACCTATATTGCTGCAAGTTTGACGAATACAATTCGGTGTTTATTATCTGGGAGGATTCTAGCGAGACTCCCCCTAAGCTTAAACAACTGACAGCCGGCCAGTATGCCTGTATTTGCTACCATGGCAATCATAGCATTTCGACCAAATACTATAAAAAATTACTGGCTTATATTGCAAACAACGGCTATACCATTGCCGGCGATTCCATTGAACGGACAATCATTAATCAATACATAACTCACGACCAAAGCAATCATTTGACAGAGATACAAATACCGGTAAATTGCACTTGACTCTCCTGTTACTGGATGCTTTATACTGAAGCAGACTTAGCTTCAGTATTTTCCGGGAGGCGTTCATTATGCAAAGAGTCTTAAATATCATTGTCGGCTGTTTTCTCTGCAGTATCGGAATTTTGGCACTGCATCACGCGCATTTGGTAACTGGCGGTGTGCCAGGCTTATCCTTAGGTTTTTCTTATCTGCTCGGGGTACCGTTTGCCCCTGTATTTTTAGCGGTCAACCTTCCCTTCTACATTCTCTCTATTTCTAGGATGGGGTGGAATTTTACCCTATCCACGGTATTTGCGGCAATTATTCTTTCGCTAATAACCGCCATTGACCAGTTGCTACCTAATGTTATCCTGCCGGAATGGATAGGAGCATTGCTCGGCGGTGCGTTTGTTGGTTTTGGTCTTTCTTATCTGTTCTGGAACGGCGCGTCACTGGGGGGAGCCAACATTCTAATGCTGTATTTGCAGCGGCGTTTTAACTGGGATCCGGGCATAACTACCTTTGTCATGGATTTTGCCGTTGTTTTGTCAGGAGTGTATTCTGTCGGGGTTGTCAAAGGAATTTATTCTGTTTTGTCGGTTATCCTGATTTCCATGATTATCAGCTATTTCAAAGGCCGTATCGCCAGCAGAACTATGTCAGTAGTTCCCACGTCGGAATTAGCCAACTAAACTTGTGGCTATAAAGCGAGCTATATTATTGTCGGAGGTATTTTCTATGGAAAAAATCAAACAGTTTTTTTCTAATAATGATCAATTTGCCAAGCATACAGGTTTGGAGCTATTGGAAGCCGATAAAGGCTATGCCAAGGTAAAAATGTCCATCCAACCTTACCACTTGAATGGAGTCAAAACCGTGCATGGCGGCGCGATTTTTACGCTGGCCGATTTTGCCTTTGCAGTAGCTTCGAATTCCCATGGCCGTGTTGCTATGGGCGTTAACGGCACTATCTCGTATATGAAGGCCGCTACTGCCGGAACCTTGTTTGCCGAAGCCCATGAGACCTCTCGCAATCATAAACTTGGTCATTATACGGTAAATATTTTTGATGAACAACAAGAACTGATCGCTATAGTTCAGGGAATGGTATACCGGAAAGAGGCGGAAATCTCCTTTTAGAAATAGATAACAAAAAGTCCTGCTCGCTTTCCCAGGCGGCAGGATTTTTTTATGAGACCAAAGAAATATAATAAATTGGAATTTCAAAATTTTGGTATTATTAAAACTATATTTGGGAGGTACAAAGATGAGTGGATATGCTGATGAGATTGAGTACAAAATTTTTGGCACAGAAATGCAGTTTACGGAAATAGAACTTGACCCGGGCGAAAGCGTTATTGCCGAAGCAGGAGCCATGATGTACAAAGACAGCACCATCGATATGGATACTATTTTTGGCGATGGCTCAGCTCAAAGCAGCCAAGGCGGCTTCTTTGGCAAACTGATGGGAGCCGGCAAACGTCTTCTTACCGGCGAAAGTCTGTTTATGACCGTATTCTCCAACAAAGGGCGTGATAAAGCCAAAGTCGCTTTTGGCGCACCTTATCCGGGAAATATCATTCCTGTCCACCTGTCAGAACTCGGCGGCACGCTTATCTGTCAAAAAGACAGCTTTTTATGCGCTGCCAAAGGCGTATCTGTCGGAATACACCTGCAGCGCAAAATTTTGACCGGTTTGTTTGGCGGCGAAGGCTTTATTATGCAGAAGCTCGAAGGCGATGGCTGGGCCTTTATGCACGCCGGCGGCACCATTGTCGAACGCCAACTCCAAGCTGGGGAGATACTGCATGTTGACACCGGCTGCGTAGTAGCTTTTGAACCCAGTGTGGAGTTTGAAATCCAACAAGCTGGCAATGTTAAAACCGCTTTATTTGGCGGTGAAGGCTTATTCTTTGCCGTCTTACGCGGCCCTGGCAAGATATGGCTGCAATCCCTGCCCTTCTCCCGCTTAGCTGGCCGGATGCTGGCTGCCGCCCCCAAACAGGGAGGTTCCAAGGAAGAAGGCAGCGTGATTGGCAAAACGGTGTTAGGTGGCACTTTGCTTGGCGGCCTAGGAAGCTTGCTTGACGGCGACGACGATAACTAACATATACGTTATATTTAGGCAACCAAAAACCATCCTGCAAATACCAAATAAGGTAAGCACAGGATGGTTTCATTTTTTTACTTTATATTGACTCTAAGGATTCAATGACAGGCGCTTCAAAGGTATCCGGCTTTTCCAGAACTTCGGTTGGCAAGCCCATTTTATCCAGCAGTGCAATAAACGGCTTGGGATCAAGTTCCTCTACGTTCACCATATGCTTTACATCCCACTCGCCGCGGGCAACTAAGATGGCAGCAGCGACAGGCGGAACCCCGGCTGTATAGCTGATAGCCTGTGATTCTATTTCCTGGTAGCATTCAGCATGATCGCAAATGTTGTAAATAAAGATTTCACGAGGCTTATTGTCTTTGGTTCCCTTAATAAAATTACCGATGCAGGTTTTACCCACATAATTGGGTGCTAAGGAGGAAGGATCAGGGAGTAATGCCTTCAGAACTTTAAGCGGTGCGATCTCCACACCTTCTGCGATTTTTACCGGTTTTTCCGAGGTTAAGCCAAGGTTGGTTAAAACCGAGAATACATTTAGATAGTGCTCGCCAAAACCCATCCAGAAACGAATGGAATTGGCATCTATATTTTTAGAAAGCGAATGCAGTTCATCATGGCCTGTCAGGTACACTGGACAACTTCCCACAACAGGGAAATCATAATCGACTTTTATGGAATGTACCTTTTGCAGCACCCACTTGCGGTCAATCCAGGTCCATACTTTTCTAAATTCCCGGAAGTTAATCTCAGGATCGAAATTGGTGGCAAAAAACTTACCATGACTGCCGGCATTCACATCCAGAATATCAATAGTATCAATTTTATCAAAATAGTCCTGCTTCGCCAGTGCACACCAAGCATTGACAACGCCGGGATCAAAGCCAATCCCTAAAATTGCGGTAATGCCTTTTTCTGCGCAGCGATCTTTACGTTTCCATTCATAATTGCCATACCAGGGCGGGTTTTCACAAACCTTGGCCGGGTCTTCATGGATAGCGGTATCCATATACACAACGCCTGTTTCGATACAAGCCTCCAAAACTGTCATATTGACATAGGCCTGACCGACATTAATAACGATTTCGGATTTCGTATCTCTGATTAAATTAGCCAAAGCCTGAACATCCATGGCGTCCACTGAACGCGAATACAGTTTCTTCGTGGTATCTTTCAGATGATTTTTGCGTAATACACTTTCGATAATGTCATCACATTTTTGCTGGGTACGTGAAGCAATGCAGATATCACCCAAGATATCATTATTCATTGCGCATTTATGGGCAACTACATGACCCACGCCACCAGCACCGACAATTAGAACGTTTTTTCTCATTTCCTTCTCCTCTACCCGTGAATTTGTATTAAGATAAGACTTGGCTTGTGCCAAGTCCCTTAGGACAGCCGAATTGCTATGCCATCAATGGCGCAATCGGCACTAGCACCGTCCGGGTGCGTCGTCGACAGAAGCCTTATGTTAACAGAATTTTATTATAAATTCTGGTAGACTAAGATAAATTTTTTACAAAATCTTCATATCCAAATTTGCGAACAACCTCAAGCGTGCCGTCAAGCCTGCGCACAACAATCGCCGGCATTTGCAGTCCGTTAAACCAATTCTTTTTCACCATGGTATAACCGGCGGCATCAGCAAAACGAATTTCACTGCCAATCTCCAGCTTCTTGTCAAACTGGAAGGTGCCAAATACATCGCCTGCCAAACAGGAGCGTCCAGCAACCATATAAGAATGCGTGGCCGCTGCATTTGTATCCACTTTGGCTGATAACCGGTAGATCAATAAGTCAAGCATATGCGCCTCGACTGAAGCATCCACAATGGCAATATCGCCCTCATTGTCCACCAGATCAACCACACTGGTAACCAACTCGGCACAGCCAGTAATGGCACTTTCGCCGGGCTCCAAATATATCTGCACAGCATAATTTTGAGCAAAGTCCGCCAGCTTTTTACAAAACTTTTCTACAGGATAACCATCTTTAGTAAAATATATGCCTCCACCAAGACTAATCCATTGCAGTTGATTCAGCATATCTCCATAGCTGTCGCCGATGGTATCAAGCTGCTTGGCAAAGCTGTCAAAGTCATCATTTTCACAGTTAAAGTGAAACAGAAAGCCACTAATCCTCGGCAATTGTTTTGCCAGTTTAACCTTATCGACAACGCCCAGCCGTGAGTGCTTGCGCGCCGGATCAGCCAGATCAAAATGGGAATAGCTGATCCCTGGATTGACCCTGAGTCCAAGCTTGGCTGATTTGACCCGGTCATAATGTCTGTCCAGTTGGGAAATCGAATTAAAAATAATTTTGTCGGCAAACTGCGAAACAGCAGCAACATCCTCATCTGAATAGCCTACACAATACGCATGGGTTTCCTTGCCGAATTTTTCATACCCCAGTTTGGCCTCGAACAGAGAGCTTGATGTAGTGCCATCCATATATTGCCGCATCAGCTCAAATACACTCCAGGTAGAAAAACACTTGAGCGCAAGTACCGATTTTGCTCCGGAAAGTTCCCTCACCTGTTCAATAATCTTTAAGTTGCGCAGCAACTTCCGCTCATCAATAAGATAATACGGGGTGGAAATTGTCATTTCATAAGCTCCTATTTCTGAAAGTTGTTACTATATTAATCTATACCTGGCCTTTTCAACTATGCGGAATATATGAGAATAAGTAATAACCGCAAATAAGCCACCTTGACCCTGCCAATCCACCTGACGGATTTACAATGACCAAAGCAGCAAAGGCAGTATAGTGGGTTCATGGCCCTTTAAACTACAATCGCAGAAAAAGTATCCTAATTTTATCTACGACATTAATAATAGCAAAAAACAACCGATTTGTCGAATATTCTTTAAAAAAAGCCATTTTTAGCCTCAAAACTCGTTCCCTCGCAAAATATCACTGCCTCTTACTGCAATCAAATTGCAATGTCGATATGCCAATAAAATAAACCCCGCTCATTATCTATGAACTTATTCAGCAAATGAAAGAGAAAAGCTTCAGTTGAGACCTATCCCAACTGAAGCTCATCTAAACCGCTTAGATTTTAAACGCGCTAACTGCTTGTTGCATATCGGCGGCCAACTTAGCCATACCCTGACTGGAGGAGGCAATCTCTTCCATAGAAGCCGATTGCTCTTCAGTTGCCGCCGAAACGGTCTGAGCTTGAGCAGCCGCATCTTTGGAGGTTTCTTCAATGTTCTTCATAGATTCAACAATGCGTTGACTGCCAACCGCAACTTCCTGGGTAGCTGCCGAAATTTCTTTTACCTGTTCGGCCATGATATTGATTTGCTGGGCAATAGCCTCAAAAGCCTGTCCGGCTCCATTTACTACGTCAATACCTACTTTAATATTTTCGGTGCTGGAGTTCATAACGGCAACTGCGCTGTCAATACTGTTGGTATTGTCAGTAACCAGTGCAGTAATCTCGGTAGCGGCTGTTGCTGATTGCTCGGCCAGCTTTCTGACTTCCTCGGCAACTACGGCAAAACCACGACCTGCCTCGCCGGCACGGGCTGCTTCAATAGCGGCATTGAGCGCCAACAGGTTGGTTTGGCCGGCAATGCCACTGATAACACTAACAATTTGTCCAATCTTTTTGGAGCTCTCAGCCAGTTTGTCTACAGTTACCTGTAGTTCAGCCGAACCTCTGCCTACATTGTCCATCTGTTGAACAGCTTTATTTACTGCTTGCTGACCACCTTTAACTGCCTGGGTTGTGTCAACTGCCATGCTGGCCACTTCGTTAGAGGTAGCGGCTGTCTGCTGAATAGCCGCCGAAATTTGTTCAACTACTGACATGGTTTGCTCCACTGCGTGAATTTGGTTAGCCGTACCCTGAGCGACTTCAGTTATAGAAATAGCTACTTGGTTGGCAGCTTGTGCTGACTGCTCAGCGCTGGCAGTAAGTTCTTCACTGGAAGCCGCAACCTGTTCAGATTGCGACAGCATTTTGGAAGTAAGTTCCCGCAAGTTCCGCCTCATCTCCTGGAAGCCGGTTTGGAGCTGGCCAATTTCGTCCTCAGAGGTAATCTGACTTCCTTTGTCCCTTAAGTCGCCTTGCGCTAACAGCTGGCATTCATCACGCAACAGCGAAATTGGTTTGGCAAATCTCTTGGCAATGACGACAATAGCACCGCTGGCAAGAAGTAAGCATACTATCGAGATAGCCAGCATGGTTTGAGCCAAACTTCCCAGTACTTTTGTGGCCTCGGCTTCAGGGGCTTCTACCATCATAACCCAGCGGTTACCCGGCAGGTTAATTGGGGTCGATACCGCTACTTTTGTCACACCATCAATTGATTTGTATACATCTCGCGACTGTTTACCCTCTTTGGCTGCTGTTTTAAACAAATTGATCACGTTGTCATCAAGCTCAGCCGACTTTAAGCCAAGCTCAGGATTTACTTTTTTCTCACTCAGGTTAAGTTTATTAACAAACTCCGGATGTTTGGGATGTGCAATCATGTTACCGGAATCATCGGACAGGTGGCCATAGCCGGTATCTAAAAATTTTAAAGCACTAATCATCTTATCTATTCTGTCTACTGCAAAGGTGCCAACAAGTACCCCAGTCAACTGCCCATTATTTGTGACAGGTACTGCCACTACAATAGCCAACTTTCCGGTTGCTTTTGAAACTAGGGGATCAGAGACAACTGGTTTCTTGGTGGCCATCACTTTCTTGAAATAATCCCGCTCCTTATAGGCAGCCGTTGTTCCTGTGTTGTTGATGCCTGCCCCGTCGGGACTAATAAAAACAATGGCATCAAATTTACCAAGCCGCTGATGCGCCTCAGCCATGGCCGTTACAATCTGAGCCTTGTCAGCACCTGCCCGGACGCGCTGAATACTGGCTAAGTCCTCTAACTGGGTCATCATGATTTCGATATCGCCCTGAATGCGGTTCGCATAGTCTAGTCCTACAGCGCGTGCTGTTTCATCAACACTTTTACTAAGATATTGCGAGGACAAATAATAACTGGCTCCCGCAAGCGCACCTGATACTATTAGAATTAGTGGCAATAAGTACACTAACAGCCGGGTTTGGATACTCTTAATTCTCATTTTTAAAACTCCTCTCACTTTTTTAAATCACTATATTTTCTTTTGTACCCTCAGAACTACTGCCTGAAATCGGTTGCTGCAATGCTGCCGACAATTGTTGAGCACTTACCGGTTTATGCAGCACTGTATGAAACCCATACTGCTTAATCTCCTGCCTGGTGTCTTCATTAACAAAACCTGATACAACAATAATCGTTAGCTCTGGTACCAAAAATTGCAGCAAGCTCGCGAGTCGTATACCGTCAAGTGCGGGCATCCGAATATCTGTCACTAATGCGTCATATTTATCTATATAACCTAGACCAATACAGTCCCGCATAGCCGCGATCGGATCAGTATAAGTATCGCAGGTATGTCCCAGCATTTCTATGGCTATTTGCATGCCTAGGAGAGAACCAGCATCGTCGTCAATCAGTAATATATGCATTATTTATCCCGCCTTACTTTGCATTTTAAGGCCATAGCCTTGTAAAGCCCCTATCTCCATACAAAATTATTGCCATTGCTCCCCTCCTCCAGTATGTTCGGAGCTTTATTTCTTATAAATGCAACTAGCGTGCCAACAACACACTACATGCATATTCAAGCTAGAAATTTAGTGAAAATCACCGACCTGCGTCTTTTTTTCGCTTGTCTTACGTGCGCCTTGTACGCAAATTTCCCTAACAAAATCTTCATACTATGCATTTTTTGTATGGTGTTATTTTACAATCGTGCAATTTTTGTAAAGTTCTACAGCCCGACCCCGAAAATATAGCTCACTAGTCTCTTTGGCGAATTACAATTTATAGCGGGAATAATTATTTATTTTAATCCATACTTATCAGTAACTGTGTAGTGCAGGATTTTGAATACAAATGCAGAAATGATATAATAAGGATAAATTTATACTTAAGCAACACCGTCCGGTATGATAGGCTCAATAAATACGAATTACGGGAGGGGTTACGATGTTTGCACTTAACTTTATCTCAGAACACAATGAACAATTATTACTATCGCGCCAAAAAACCGCTACGATTCGACCTGGAGATATAAGGGATATTTATCCTGAACACTCCATTGTCTGGGTTACTTTCGGCCAGAGATACGGCACAAAAAAAAGGCTTTATAAAGCCGTCATTGATAGGGTACTCACCAAGAGATATACTGATCTAACCTCTATGGAATTAGCTCATCAAAATCCCGAAATTAAAAATGTCGAGGAGCTTATCCGTATTTTTGAAGACATCTACGAAAAACAAATTCACATTGATGATATTGTTACCGTAATTCACTTCTCAGAAATAGTAGAAGAATAGTAGTTGCCCCACAAACCGCGAAAAAGGCTTAACTCCCATGGAGTTAAGCCTTTTCTTTACTTTAGCCTTATTTATCCCGTCCAATTTTATCATAAATTGCCAGCGACATATACGACATATCATAGAATACCTGCGCCTCATCTTTTACGTTTTCAGCCATTATGCACAGAATATAATTATTGCCTTGCCCATAAATAATGCCGCAGTCATAATTCATGCCATCTAGTTCGCCGGTTTTGTGAGCGATTCTGATATGATGTGGCAACTGAGCCGGAATAATGGTATTGTCCTCCTGGCGAGACATAATCTCCAGCATGACTTTGTCACTCTTGGGATCAAGGCATTTGCCGTTATATAATTTCTCCAATATATTAGCCATATCGGTTACATTAGTATAATTTTGCCGACCCTGTTTAACAGCCTCAAAATCCATCATTTTTCTCTGTAATATTGTATCACTGGAACATCCCAGTTTTTTGATCATGGCATTAACATTTTCCATCTTCAGTTTGTCAATTAAAATATTGCAGGCCGTATTATCGCTTTGCACAATCATCAGTTCAACCAATTGACCAACAGTCAGTACGGCTTTATCAGGCAGATTATAGACAGAACCACCCTCTACCGCATCAGCATGCCTGATAGTAACCTTCTCGTCGAAATTCAGCTTTCCCTGATTCTTTTGGTTAAAAGCTTCAATCATGATCGGGATTTTTATCAAGCTCGCCGACGGCATCTTATGGGAATTTAAAGCTACATCCTGATCCCGTTGATCGAGCTGCCTGATATAGATAGCATATTCGGCCTCTTTTTGTGTCGAAAAAGTCTCAACCTGTTCGCTTAGCCATTTTGCAGAAATAGGCGCAGCACTTACCACCGTTGGATAGACAAACGCGACCAGACAAAAAATCCCCAAACAAAGCACGCTTGATAAAAGTTTTTTCATGGAATTATCACCTTTATAATGTCATTTTTTAACCTAGTGCAGTTACTACCCTTAGTGTTGTTTGCTATGGCGAATTCTTGCACAAATAATGCGGGCTGCTTGCAAGTCATGGCTTCTGACATAACACAATAGCCCTTAGCACCACTTGCCAGTATATCCGGCACATGATTCCCGGTAATACCGCCAATAGCAAAAACAGGCAGGGTAACCGCCTGGCAAACTTGCTTTAAAAAAGGCAGCCCTCTGGGCAAAGCCCCTTGTTTACAGCTGGTAGCATAAACATGTCCGGCGACTAGGTAAGCAGCCCCTAGAGCCTGAGCTTCCTCGGCTTCAGCCACCGAGTGGATAGACGCGCCAATTAGCCGAGAATGTCCCTTTTGCTTATAGGCGCGTAAGTCCGCCATAGATAATTGTAAATGGGTAAGCTTCAGTTTTGCGGCAACTGAAATATGTTGATGAGCAATCAACAGCACACCGTGACGCTCACAGATTTCTTTGACGTTCCAGGCCAACCGCTCATATTCACATATATCCAAATCTTTTTCCCGTAGCAGCAGCGCATAGGGTTTGGCCTGAGCCAATTGCTGTATGCGGTACAAAAAATCCCCAGAACAAAGCTTGCGATTTGTCACACAGATCAGCATACTCGGCTACACCCGCATATAATCAGTATAAACTGGCTGGAGTTTTTTGGCAATTATCATATTGTGAACTTCAGCCACACTGCGCGGATCGGCAATCGCAAATTGCTCATCACCCTTTTCCTCGGTCTTATGCCCGCCAACGCCGACACTAACCCCGGCAGAGATTTTGGTAGCCGCTATCCCAATAACATTGTCACGAAACCCGGCCCTTTCTCTCGTGGATATGGTAATTCCCGCAAATGGCATAAATAAGCGATATGCCAGCATAACCTGCAGCAGCTCTTTTTCATGAACATCCTTGGGATTATTCTTCTCATTGTTAATATAAGGCCTTAGGCGCGGAGTCGAGAAGGAAATTTCCGCGTGGGGATATTTCTGCTGTAAGAGGTATGCGTGCAAACCAACGGCAAAGGCATCCTTGCGGAAGTCATCCAAGCCAAGCAGCGCCCCAAAGGCTACACCGCGCATCCCGCCCCTAAGTGCACGCTCCTGGGCATGAAAGCGATAGGGGAAAACCCGTTTGGGTCCACGCAAATGAACCTGCTCATACTTGTATGCATTGTAGGTTTCCTGATAAACACTGACAAAATCGGTTCCACACTCTCGTAAGTAAGCATATTCATCACTGTTTAAAGGATAAATCTCAATACCGACCGTGGAGAAATAATTAGCCGCTAATTTTACGGCTTCCCCAATATAGGCAACGCCTGACTGCTGGCGCGATTCCCCGGTAAGCAGCAAAATTTCCTTGAGCCCAGTTGCCGCTATGGCCTGTAACTCTTCTTCAATTTCCTTTAGGGTCAGCTTGCCTCTATGAATACGATTCTGACAATTAAAGCCGCAATAAACGCAATGATTTTCGCAGTAGTTGGCAATATACAGCGGCGTAAATAGCTGCACCGCATTGCCAAAATGCCGCCGTGTCTCACGTCTGGCCTTTGCTGCCATTTCCTCCAGAAAATCCGCTGCCGCAGGCGACAGAATCACTCCGTAGTCCTCCATCGTGAGCCGTTCTTTCTGTAACGCCCTTCTTACATCTTCTCCCGTGCACTGTTGATACTCATACCGATCCACCAAAGCCCCGACTTTTTCCAGTAAGTCTGAGTCAATGATCTCCATTCCGTCCTGATATGTCATATGATCTTGCTGCTCTATCATACTCTCAATCCTCCAAAAATCCAGTCAAAGGACTGGATGCCTCAGCCTCTTTATCCAGCACGCGCCCCAGACCGGCCAAATAGGCCGTCCGTCCGGCCTCAACTGCGCTCTTGAACGCGCTAGCCATTTGAGCCACATTTCCTGAGGTAGCAATTGCCGTATTGCACATCACCGCATCTACGCCCATCTCCATGGCTTCACACGCTTGTGACGGGCGTCCGATTCCTGCATCGACAATAATCGGCAGGTTTATTTCCTCCACCAAAATGCGGATAAACTCTTTGGTACAAAGGCCTTTATTACTGCCAATCGGTGCCCCGAGCGGCATGACAGACGCCGCCCCGGCGTCGACTAGTGCCCGGGCAGCATTGAGGTCAGGATACATGTAAGGCATGACAATAAAGCCTTCTTTAGCCAAAACCTCCGTTGCCTTAATTGTTTCGTAATTATCAGGCAGCAGGTATTTGGAATCGTGAATAACCTCAAGTTTAACAAAATCCCCGCAGCCTATCTCCCGTGCCAGCCTGGCAATCCGGACAGCCTCTGCGGCATTTCTGGCACCCGAAGTATTCGGCAGCAGCGTAATTCCTTTTGGAATATACTCTAAAATATTTTCCTGACCGCCAACATTAGCCCGGCGCAAAGCCAGCGTTACCATCTCAACTTCACCGTGTTTTATCACCGCCTGAGTCAAGTCAAGCGAAAACTTGCCTGAACCCAAAATCAACCGAGACTGAAATTCGTGTCCCCCAATCACAAGCTGGTCATTCATGCTATGCACCTCTTATCTCATATTTCCGTTATTCCTACTAAAAGCCGTAAAATCATATTGGCCTGATGGCCGGCACAAATCTGGACGCGAGGAGCCATCAGGCCTGTACCAATGCCTGCACCGGTTTCTAGATCACCACACACATATAACCGTTTAATAGGTTGTACTGTTTTTATCAAATTGGAACTGGCATACCCAGCCATACCGGAGGCGGCCACAATTTTAATGTCAGGCAGCTTTGTCAGCGCCGTATTTACCAGCATAGCCTTGGCGTCCGGTTTGTCAAACGCCTCACACAGAATTTGATAGCCGTCAAACAGTTCAGCCGCATTTTCGGCATTCACCCGAACTGTACAAGTTTCGACGTGAATGAAGGGATTAATTTCTGTTAATTGACTTTGTAATGCCAATGTTTTGGGCATTCCCAAATGGCGGATATAGTAACTTTGCCGATTCAGATTACTAGGTTCAACAATATCAAAATCCACTAACAACAGATGTCCCACGCCAATTCGCGTTAGCATAACAGCAATGTTTGATCCTAATCCCCCAAGCCCGGCAATAGCCACCCGACCCTGTTTCAATTTTTTATGTACCTCAGGCGTATGCCGAGCCATCATCATGCTTTCCAGTTCTGCCTGCTGGGGCATAGCCCCTTTGCGGATGATGGCCAATGTGTCCTGCTCTTCTTTATCAACCTGCATCTCAACCGCCACCTACAAATCGAACGATTTCCAGTGTATCTTCATCCTCAAGGCGGATGTTTTCATACTCTGCCTTGGGCACAATCACCCCATTGCGCTCGACCGCAATCGTCTTTAAATCAAAGTTCGCAGTTGTTAAAAACTCAAGCAAAGTTTGTTCTCGTTCCAGCATAGCCGTCTTACCATTCAGCATCATTGCTTCAGCCCTCCCTTTCAAAAAAAAAAACACTAAATGAGTTTGACACCCTTTCGGTGGTGTCCCCCATTTAGTGCTATTTCTATTTTTGCAGTATACCACGTTTTTGCCTGCAATTCAAGCAACTTTCGTGGCCATATGATTTCGATTCCCGCTCAATGAGCTTCCTGCTTTCTTTTACACTATTAGTTCTCGATTCCTATTTCTGCTCTTTTAAATAGCTCGCATTGCCCGTAGTTCATCTATTTTCTTGGAATCCATTTTAAAATATTGCTGAAGAATTTCGTTGGTATGCGCTCCTAATAACGGTGAAGCTGTTTGGATTGTTCCGGGAGTTTCGGACAATTTAATCGGAACACCTGCCATTTTCACCTTACCTGCGACGGCGTGGTTGACTTCTACAATCATATCTCTAGCCAATACCTGTTCGTCTTCCACAACTTTATCAATCGTATTGATTATTCCACAGGGAATACCCGTTTCTTCCAAAAGTTTTATCCATTCTGCGGAAGCCTTGGTTAGGAAAACTTCGGCCAACGGCTTTTTGAGTTCATCGCGGTATTTTGTCCGTAAATTATTAGTTAAGAAGCGTTCATCAGTTAATAAATGCGAGACATTTAGCAATGTACAAAACTTCTCCCAGGTTTTTTCGTTTCCTACAGCAGCAATAACATAGCCATCTTGTGTCTTGAACGATTCTAATGGCGTAACGGTCGGATGGCGGTTGCCAATTGGCTTTTGCACAATCCCGGTAGAGAAATATTTTCCGATATGGGAATCCATGACTGCTACCTGGCAATCAAGCATCGATACGTCCACCATCTGGCCTTTGCCGGTTTGCTGACGATGGTACAAAGCCAGAAGAATTCCATTAGCCAGATACAATCCCGGTAAAACATCACCAAAGGGGATTCCGACCCGGGTGGGTTCGCCGTTTTCCTGTCCGGTTACACTCATAATCCCGCCGATGCCCTGAATAGTTATATCATAGGCTGACTTATTCCGGTATGGTCCAGTCTGACCAAACCCTGAACAGGCTGCATAAATAAGCTTGGGATTGATTTCTTTGAGTGTTTCATAGCTTAAGCCGAATTTATCCATTACTCCCGGGCGGTAATTTTCAACAAGCACATCGGCATGCTGAACCATTTTTTTGAGAATAGCTTGTCCTTCTGAACTTTTCAGATTAAGGGTCATCGACTGTTTTCCGCGATTAAGACCCATAAAATAACGGCTCTCTTCACCGATAAAAGGACCATACCCTCGGGCATCATCCCCTTCGGGCGGCTCAATTTTAATTATTGAAGCACCAAAGTCGGCCAATATTGAGGTTGCAAACGGTCCTGCCAATACCCGCGTTAAATCTAAAACAACAACATTCCCTAATGGCATTTTATTCCTCCTGGCTGTATTATTTTACTTCATCTACTAGTTTCACAGTCTTACATTCTAAAGCTGACTGTTTGGAAACATCCCGATACATTTTATATCCAAGTAAAACAAGCACTGCCCCGAATATTTTTTCTAGTATTAAACCTGGGATATATTGAACAAAGTTAGCTCCAAAGCTTGCGCCGACAATAGAACCTATGGACAGCAGCCCCGCCATCCGGTAGTCCACCAAGCCTTTGCGGTGATAAGTAATTAATCCTGATAGAACGGCAGGAATGATGAGTACCAAGGATATTCCCTGGGCTGCATGCTGGGAATATCCCAGGCCTAGGACAAGCGCCGGAATTATAATTATTCCTCCGCCAATACCCAGCAAACCACTAAGAAACCCTGTAACCAGTCCCAACAAAAGCAATATCATCGAATCACCATCCATATTCCGACTATAACCAGTACGCCAGAAAGATACTTTTTCAAAGTGGCCGCTGGTAACCGGCAGGCTAATGTAGAGCCAAAATACGCACCGACAACACAACCGGCCGCAACTTTTCCGGCAAGCATCATATCCAAAAGACCCTGGTGCTGATATAGTAAACTTCCCACAATTGCAGTTGGCAAAATTACGGCCAGTGAGGTGGCGTTGGCAATATGCTGCTTCACATTCCAACAGGCAACCATAATGACTAGCATCACAATTCCTCCGCCTAGTCCCAGGAGACCGCTCCACAAGCCGCCAAGAAAACCGCTTATAAGAATCGTAATTACATTTTTCGGCAACGTCGTTCCCCCATTTTCCGGTATTAACCCTTATGCTAGCGTCGAAGGCTATGTCTAGTTCGAATGATTACCGTACTTATTAAACATTAAATTTATCGCTAAGTACTTTTAGCTCTTCGGCTATATTAGCTATCGTGTTGCTTAAAGCAGAAATTTGCTCTGTTGAAGCCGATTGCTCCTCTGCCATTGCAGCAACTTCTCCGGTTGCATCTGCCGTTCCTTCAACAACCTCAGATATAGTGGTTACCGCCTCTTGCACACTTACCGAGTGTTTTTCTAGTGTATCCAGATGATTCAGCAAGCTGCTTATATTTTTTTCCGATTGCGCAATGGCATCAGTAGCCTGTTGGATAACTTGGCCTACGGTCGCGAAATTGCTTACTTGCAAATCCACCTGCGCCATACTATTTTCCATAATTTGAACAGTTGATGCTGTTTCCGATTGGATATCTCGTACAAGGTTATTAATTTGTGTTGCTGCATTAGCGGATTGCTCAGCAAGCTTGCGGACTTCCTCTGCTACTACACCAAAACCCTTGCCATGCTCGCCAGCTCTTGCTGCCTCGATGGCCGCATTTAGAGACAACAAGTTTGTCTGTCCGGCAATACTGGTAATGATGTCTACTATACTGCCAATTTCATGTGACCGCTGCCCCAAATTTTGCATTGACTCAGTTGCGGATTGGACAGTACCTTGTAAAGTAGTCAGTTGGTCTGTTGCAACCTGCAATGATTGTACTCCTTCAGCAGTGGACTGTGATGTCCCGGTAGCATATTTAAGTGTTATTGTTGCTTCTTCCAGTCCGGCCTGAACATGCGCTCTAGTGGCTTCCACCTTGTTACGAATTTCAATAATTTTTTCATTTTGCTGTGTTGCCCCTTCGGCAATCTGACTTATCGATGCAGCAACCCGATTGGCTACTTCACCATTTTGCTTTGCTCCCTCTGCCATGTTGTGTGAAATATCGGCCATCTGTCCGGTTGAGTTTTTAATCTTACTAATTAATTCATACAAAGAGCTCCGCATATCAGCAAATCCACTAACCAACTGGCCAATTTCATCATGCGAAAAAATCTTTCTTTCACGTTCTCGTAAATCGCCGTTTGCCAACAACAAGCATTCATCTCTAATTGACGCTATAGGGCTGGCAATACGCCGGCTAACTATAATGACAAATACAATAGCTGCCACCAGACAGATAAGTGATGCTAGCAACATAGCCCACATAAGTGCATTTACTTTCTGCATAGCCTCTGCTTCTGGAGCGGCAACTACCATGTACCATTGACTGCCACCGATTAAATTAATTGGGGTTATTATGCCAATAACGGTAACCCCTTCCTCAGACATATATCTCCCGCGCACCTGTTTGCCTGATGAAACAGCCGACTTGTACAAATTCACAAATTTGTCATCTAGTTCTGTCACTTTTAGTTTTAAATCCGGATTAATACTCTTACTGTTGAGATTGAGTTTACCTTCTACTTCCTGATTGTGAGGGTTTACAATAACAGTACCTGTTGAATCAAGAATAAATCCATATCCAGACTCTTGAAATTTTAGTTCCTTTATCAATTCTACAAGACTGTCCATTGCAATAGAACCTGTAAGCACACCGGCAAATTGTCCTTGGTTAAGAACAGGCACGGCAACATTAATACCCACTTTTCCTGTGGTTCTACTAACAATTACATCAGAAACAACAGGTTTAAGAGTTGCCTTTGTTTTTTTGAAATACTCCCGATCACCTGCTTCCACCTTGCTGCCATCTGGCCTTACCCCTGATCCATTAGGAAATAGGTAGACTATATTGGCCAGATACTCTAAATGCTTATTACAATCATATAAGTTTTTCACAAGTGCCTGTCTGTCAACAGGGTTGTATATCGGACTACTGCTGGTAAACGATTCTAACTGAACTTTTGCGCCATTAATATTATTTTCAATACGATGGGCATAGTCTGCTCCTATCGCCATAGCAGTATCATCAACACTTCTGGTTAATGCCTGTCGGGATAAAAAGTAACCTAACCCAGATAAAACAGTAAAAGATACAATTACAAATGGCAAAAAAATTAGGATTAATTTTACTTTTATGCTACTAACTTTCATATTTATATCATTCCTTTCTGCCCGAGCAAAACACTAGATAAAATTAAACCTTTTTATCCCCCCTTTACCCAAATACCTATGCCCTTAACCTAAGTACCTTACAACAAACCAACTCTATTGATTGCCTGCCATACAGCCTTTTACTCTTTGAGAAATTTTTAACATACAAAAGTTAAACCAGACCGTTGTTTTAGTCTGGTTAAAAGCATTTTAGTAACTAAAACGGCAACCTGGCAATCATAGTACGTGTGGTACCGTAGACCCATAGCTTTGCGTCCTTACTTTTCAGTAAGTTTGCCAACTATTTATTTTTCAAATCATTCCACAAAGTTACAAATAATAATAAAAACACACTGTATATATATATATATTTACGCTATCCATCACGTTTTTCCTTCCATCAATTTGAATTTAAGGGATTTATTTTACAAATAATTATATAAATAGCAAATAAGGTTATCAATGGAAGACGACACCATGCAAAGCTATTGGAACTATCAGCATGAAGTCAGATTACCCGTAAAACGGGCAATTTCATCAACTTCTGGATGTTTATCTAACAAAGAATTTCAACACAAAAAAGGCTATCCCAACTATAAAAAAGAAATAGCCTTAATTCTGCAACTTAGTTTAAAATTCTAATGACTAAAAAACACAAAAGACAACTGGCCTATTTACTACTCAGTTTCTTCAATACATATATCTGTCTCTTGCAGATCCAAAAGATTGCCATTTTGCGTACAAACGATTGGTTTGGTAAAATATCTGTCTCTGGCGTTAATGGCAATAATTTTTGCTTTTTGTCCATTGCTTAATGCCACATTGCACCCGGTAAGATAATCCCCCATATTATTCATAAAAGTCAAACAGGCAGCAGGTTCCAGCTTTTCAAACATACTATCTGCCAGTATATTAAGTGCCTCAAACGGCGTCATTTTTCGACGGTATACCCGATCAGATGTTGTTGCGTCGTAGACATCAGCAATCGAAATAATTTTTGCCCCAGCATAAATTTCATCTCCGACAAGTCCAAGGGGATATCCGCTACCATCCAGCCGTTCATGGTGCTGCCAAATTCCCAGTTTTACGTTCTCTGAAATCCGGGCATCATCTTTAACCATTTGATAGCCTTCTTGCGGATGCTTCTTAATGACGGCAAATTCTTCATCAGACAAACTTCCCGGTTTATCCAATATAGACAAAGGAACAACCACTTTGCCTATATCATGGAGCAAGCCGGTTAAAATTAGATTTTTTAAATCAGTATCTTTGTAGTTGCACCACTTACCCAAAATTCCGGCAATGATAGCAACATGTAACGAGTGGTTGAAAGTATTCTTACTATAGCACCGTATATCATGCAAATGCTCCAAAACCCCAATTGTTTCTACTAAAAGGATAATTTTTTGTTCAACAAGTTCCTGCATTTCGACAATTGGAACCTCTCTAAATTTTTTAATATGTCTAAATGCATGAATAATTTTATCAAGGGTTTCATTATAGCCTTTTGCAAACTCCTTCTTGGTCATATGAACGGCAATTACTTTGTCCTTCATTTTCTCAGTAGTGTCATCAATATAAATAGATGGCAAACCCCAGTTTCTAAGGCTGTCTATTTGCGATTGAGTGAGAACAACTCCCTGAGCCAATAGCTTTATATACCCATCCCTAGCTATCACATCCCCACCGATACACATGCCAGGAACTAAATCTTTTGTAAAAATCAAATTCATGCACAGCCCTCCTGGTAGAACATAGAATATTAATCAGGCAACCTCGATATTAATACAAATAGCACCAATCCATAAGTAGATTGATGCCAACAAGTACAATTCTTTACGAATTGGCAACCTGGCAGTCTTAGACCAATCTGTCCTTAGACCCATAGCTTTGCGTCCTCATCTTTCGATAAGTTTGCCTAGAATATTTTGCATGATTATGTATGTTAAAGGAATTTTAGTTATAATCTTACATTACAATAAGCAAATAGTCAATATAATAGTTAGGATTAAAGATCTACGTTTCTAGGATATTAGTCCCAGTGTTATTTTGGATTTTATTTACATAACATCTATTCATTATAAACACCAAAAATGTAATTATCCAACTGGATAAAACCAGTTGGATAATGCTTGTATTAAAAGATATTTTTTCCTTACCCACTTGTCAAAATGGTAACCTTTGAGTCAGGTTTAACCTGCAGTATTCCACCTTGTACCATTATCTGTTGCTCACCCTCTTCAGTCAAAAGCCTGACCTGCCTGGCGGCAAGCAGGGCGACTAAGGGCGCATGTCCGGGTAGAACGCCCAATTCGCCGTTTATAGCTCGAGCAATAAGCATGTTCACTTCGCCCTTATATACTTTGCCTGCCGGGTTAACAATCTCTAAGTGCAGTGTCTTGCTCACTGCTTGTTCCCCCTCATGCTTTCCGCTTTTTCCACAACCTCGTTAATGGTTCCCACCATATAAAAAGCGCTTTCCGGCAATTCGTCATACTTACCGCTGATTATCTCTTTGAAGCCCCGCACCGTTTCCTTAAGCGGCACATATTTACCCGCAGTACCGGTAAAGGCCTCGGCCACAAAGAACGGCTGGCTTAGGAACCGCTGTACTTTTCTGGCGCGAGCCACAACCACTTTATCCTCTTCAGATAATTCCTCCATTCCTAGAATGGCAATGATATCCTGAAGTTCCCGGTACCGCTGCAAAATTTCCTGAACAGCGCGAGCAACCTGATAGTGCTCCTCGCCAATAATAAACGGATCAAGTATTCGGGACGTGGAATCCAGCGGGTCTACTGCCGGATAGATGCCCAGCTCGGCGATTTGCCGGGATAAGACGGTAGTTGCGTCAAGATGGGCGAAGGTAGCCGCCGGTGCCGGATCTGTCAAGTCATCGGCAGGCACATAAACCGCCTGTACTGAGGTTACCGACCCTTTTTTTGTTGAGGTAATCCGTTCCTGCAAGGTACCGACATCAGTGCCAAGGGTAGGCTGATAGCCTACTGCCGAAGGCATGCGTCCGAGTAGGGCTGAAACCTCAGAACCAGCCTGGATGAACCGGAAAATATTATCAATAAATAATAACACATCCTGTCCGGCCACATCCCTAAAATATTCCGCCATGGTGAGGCCAGTGAGGCCAACCCGCATCCTGGCTCCCGGCGGTTCATTCATTTGCCCGTACACCAAAGCAGTTTTACTAATAACCCCTGATTCCTTCATTTCCCGCCACAGCTCATTGCCTTCGCGGGTACGTTCCCCTACGCCGGCAAAAACCGAAAAGCCACCATGCTCTGTTGCGATATTACGGATAAGTTCCATAATTAAAACCGTCTTACCTACCCCGGCGCCACCGAATAAGCCGATCTTGCCGCCGCGGGCATAAGGCGCAATCAAATCAACCACTTTGATGCCGGTTTCCAGTATCTCGGTAGCGGTTTCCTGTTCGACAAAAGCCGGTGCCGGACGGTGAATAGGCCAATATTCACTGGCTGTTACCGGCGTGTCATCATTATCAACCGTCTCGCCCAGTACGTTAAATATCCGGCCAAGTGTTCCCTTGCCTACCGGTACAGTAATAGGCGAACCGGTATCGGCAGCAGTCATACCACGCACTAACCCGTCAGTTGATGACATGGCCACACAGCGGACAACATTGTCCCCCAAATGCTGCATAACTTCCACGGTCAGATTAATAGTATATTGGGCAGCCTTACCCGTAATTTTTACCGCATTATTTACTGCCGGCAGCTGCTCCTGCGGAAACTCAATATCGACAACAGGCCCGATGACTTGTTTTACTTGCCCGTTAGCCATAGCTTTCCTCCTCTCACCGCAGTGCCTCCGCACCACCTACAATTTCCGATATTTCTCTGGTGATATTGGCCTGACGAACCTTGTTATACTCAAGCACCAATTGACTAATTAGATCCTGGGCGTTATCGGTAGCCAAACTCATGGCCTGCAGCCGTGCGGCAACTTCACTTGCTGCCGCATGAATAAGCCCTCGATAAATGACGGCTTCCAGCCATTTGCCTGCTGCCTCATCCACCACACCGGCTAAGGACGGCTCATAGATTTGCTCAGTAGCCACAGACGGTGAGGCAGCCTCACCGTCTGTGATAGGTAACAGAAGCTCAACCGCTACCTGCTGAACAGCCGATGAACAAAACTTGGTATAGACCAAGTATACTTGGTCATACTTGCCGCTGGTAAATAACTGGATAAGCACAGCAGTGATATCTGCAGCATACCGGCATTCAGGTTTTTCCGAAATACCGATATAGGCTTTGTCGATAACTACCTTGCGCCGCGCAAAGTAATCCCGCACCTTCCTACCCACAATAACCAGGCCTGCACTTTCTACGCTGTTAAGCTGTCGCTGCATCGCTTTAACCAGGTTGCTGCCATAGGAGCCTGCCAACCCCTTATCGGCACCAATCACAAGGTACCCTGTCCGGGCTACTTCCCGCTTAGTAAACAACGGACTTTGTAATTCCTCACCGCCGCCTAGCACCGCAGTAATTACCTGCTCCATTCCCTGGTAATACGGCAGGTTATCCTTCACCCGTTCCTGCGCCTTACGCAGGCGTACGGCAGCAACCATCTTCATCGCCCGGGTTATCTTTTGGATATTCCTGACCCCTTTGATACGGCGGCGTAAATCTAATGCGTTTGGCATGCTGTCACCTCGCCGCAAACATGTCTTTAAATTGTTTTATGGTATTTTTCAGCAATGCTTCTGTTGCGGGGTCAATGCACTTTTTCTCTCTGATAGCGCCGCAAATATCGGGGTAAGCGCGTAAATACTGGAGAAACTCCTGTTCAAATTTACCCACACTACCGATCGGAATATCATCCAAATGTCCATTAACACCCAGGTAGATTCCAATAACCTGTTCCTCTACAGGCACCGGCTTATATTGTGGCTGTTTAAGTAGTTCTGTCATTCTTTTGCCGCGTTCCAACAGGTCTTTGGTGGCTTGATCCAAATCAGACCCGAACTGAGCAAAGGCTGCCAACTCCCGGTATTGCGCCAGATCCAGCCTGAGCCGACCGGCCACTTGCTTGGTAGCCTTCACCTGCGCCGAGCCACCTACCCTTGACACCGACAGTCCCACATTGATCGCCGGACGCGTCCCGGCATAAAACAACTCACTTTCCAGAATAATTTGTCCGTCAGTGATGGAGATGACGTTTGTCGGGATATAGGCTGCTACATCACCTGCCAGAGTTTCAATAACCGGCAACGCAGTAAGCGAACCGCCGCCTAACTCGGGCGACAATTTGGCAGAACGCTCCAGCAAACGGGAGTGTAGATAAAATACGTCACCTGGATAGGCTTCCCGCCCTGGCGGGCGCCTAAGTAACAGCGACATCGCCCGGTAAGCTGCCGCGTGCTTGGATAAGTCGTCATACACGCATAACACATGCTGCCCTTGATACATAAAATGCTCGCCCATGGTAACGCCGGTATAGGGTGCCATGTATTGGAGCGGCGCACTGTCTGAAGCGGTAGCCACCACCACGATAGTGTGTTCCATGGCTCCATGCTCTTCCAGCGTCTTAACTACCCTAGCTACGGTAGAAGCCTTCTGCCCAATGGCAACATAAATACAGATGACATTGTCACCTTTTTGGTTCAGGATGGTATCAATGGCAATTGCGGTTTTACCGGTACCCCGGTCACCGATAATGAGTTCTCTCTGTCCGCGCCCAATCGGCACCATGCAGTCAATCGCCTTGATCCCGGTCTGGAGCGGTTCCTTAACAGGCTGCCTATCGGCAATACCGGGCGCCCGCCACTCGATCGGCCTTGAGGTAGTAGTCCGGATCGGCCCTCGCCCGTCAAGCGGACGCCCTAGTGCATTAACAACTCTGCCAATTAAGGCTTCGCCTACAGGCACCTCCATAATTCGGTCTGTCCGCCGTACCAGGCAGCCTTCTTGAACACGGACTTCATCACCTAAGAGCACAGCGCCGACATTATCTTCTTCCAGATTTAAGGCCATACCATAAACTCCATCGCCAAATTCCAAAAGTTCTCCGGCCATAGCCTTGTCCAAACCATGTAAACGGGCAATACCATCGCCAACCTCGATAACGGTACCAACTTCATCGACATTACTCTGAATTTGATAATGCTCTATTTGTTCCTGAATAATTGCCGATATCTCTTCCGGTCGTATTTTCACAGTGAGTTTGTCACCTCACTTTCCTTAAAAAGATTTGCTCAGCATATAGCTTTTTAAATCCGCCAGTTTTCCTGCCACACTGTTATCAATGAGTTTATCACCAATTTGCATGATTAAGCCCCCCATGATCCGCGAATCCAGACGTACCTGTAGCTCAATCTCCTTTTGTGTCACCTCGGCAAGCTGCGATATTAGCTGTCCGCTATCTTGCTCTGAAAGCGCTTGGGCTGCAATGATCTGGACTTCCAGTATATTACCTGATTGCTTTACTAACGTCCGGTAGGCCTTGATAACCTCGGTCAGCATGTCTGTACGTCGCTTATCGATCATATAGTACAGGGCGTTTTGTACCAAACTTGATACTAAGTTGCCGAATAGGCGGGCAATTGTCTCTTTCTTCACCGCCACCGGCACACTGGGATTTTCAAAAAAAGCGCGAACCTCCTGCTCGGCAAACACCTGCTCTACCTGCGTCAGCTCGACTTCGACCTCATAAAGCACCTGCCGCCCTGCGGCAAGCTTAAACAGTGCCCTGGCATACCGCCTTACTAACCGCACATTCATGCCAATTCACCATACTTTTCTTTAGTAAAATTCTTGATGAATTTTTTTACCAGCCGAGTGTTGGTTTCTGCATCCAGATTTTTTTCGATAATTTTTTCGGCTGCGCCTATTGCCATAACAGCTACTTCTGTTCGCAGTTTGCTTAGAGCCTGCTGGTAGTTGCGTTCAATTTCCTCCTGAGTTTCCCGCACAAGCCGTTCATTCTCCTCCACGGCCTGCCGGATAATGTTTTCTTTCGACTTTTCTCCCAGTATAGTGGCTTCCTCAATGATTGATCTGGCCTGAATGCGAGCCGCAATTATCTGCTGCTGGCACTCTTGTTTGACGGTCTCGGCCAACTTACGCTGCTGCTCGGCCTCCTCCAGACTTCTCTCAATACTGGTACGCCGCTCTTCCAGTGCTGCCAGAATTGGCTTGTAGGCAATTTTCGTTAAAATGGCCACCAATATAAGAAAATTAATGATCTGCGCCACCAAGGTAGCATTCATGTCGATCAAATCCATTCCCCTCCTCTATGGAAGCAGGCGTCTGATAGTGGCCAGTTATCAGGCGCCTCCAGTTGTTTATTTAACGAAAGGATTACTAAACACCAGCACAATGGCAATAACAGCAGCAATAATTGGAATGGACTCAATTAGCCCCACAGAAATGAGCATGGTTACCATAATCGAATTCTTAGCCTCAGGCTGACGGGCAATACTTTCAATGGCTTTTGTCGTTACCTGCCCATCGCCTGTTGCCGCCCCAAAAGCTGCCAAGCCGACAACCAAAGCTGCGGCAAGCACCGAAGCCGCAATAATAATGGCCTGTTCCATTGTCATCCCTCCTTTTCTCCACTATGATGTTGTTCTAAGGAATTGCTTAGATAAGACATTGACAGCATGGTAAATATCATTGCTTGGATGAGGCCGACAAAAACGCTGAAGGTCAGCCATAACGTTGGCACAATATATGGCACTAAAATCCCCAAAATCACAATGAGTATCTCGCCTGCCAGAATGTTGCCAAATAAACGAAAGGACAACGTTACCGGTTTAGCGATTTCTTCAATAATATTGATAGGTAAAAAAAAGATATTAGGTTCAAGAAAGTGCCTGAGATGTGATAAAACCCCTTTTGACTTCATACCATAACCATGAACGATAGCGACAATCATTAATGCCAAGCCGAGTGTAGTATTAATATCATTTGTGGGTGAAGTAAAACCGGGGATCAACCCTAGCCAGTTGGCAATCAACAAGAAAAGAAACAGCGTAATCAAGAGCGGCGCAACCTTGCGGCCGTTAGGCCCGATGGTAGCTTCAATCTGGGCTAATAAACCCTCAAGCACAAGCTCCACCATGTTTTGCCAACCACCCGGAATCAGTCTCCAATTCATGCGAACCAATAGCGAGCCAAAGACAAGAATGGCCATGGTTAACCATGTCATATACAGTGTGTCAAGATTAAAGACTAACCCTGATACAGTCAGCACTTGATGCTCACCTATCCCGGCACCGCCATGTCCCATGTATCTCCCCTCCCTCTTGCCTAGATTTTTTTGGCATCCAAAATTTGCTGAACAACCAGCACCAGCCCATTAATAAATAGCAGCGTCGGCATAACAAAGAAACCTGCTACAAAAGCCAGCATATTGACCTTTAGCACATGGCTTACACCAACAACAACCAACACCATGGCTGCCAACCGAATCACCCATCCTCCCCGGATGTGCTCAACAGCCTGCTTAACGGAAAATACCTGGACATTCTCAACCTGGCGATACAGATACAAAAAATAAAGTGAACCTGTCACCAGTCCAATCAGTAGTCCAACAGTCGCCGGCACACTACCATACCTGTAGGTAGCCGTGCATAGAATGATCCCCAATAGAGCAATCTGCGCCAACATGTTTCTAACCTTGAATTGGTAGTCTTTCATACATGTGGCCGTAGCCATCCCACCTTTTTCTTTTTTTACCCTGAGGATGAATGAGCCCTGACTTAGCGCCGCTGTTGTCTAGTTCATATATATGACTTCTTGTC
Organism: Bacillota bacterium; assembly: GCA_023443285.1. GTDB lineage: Bacteria > Bacillota > Negativicutes > Sporomusales > Sporomusaceae > Sporomusa. The sequence continues at coordinate 17,825 of JAEZVB010000043.1, read as the reverse complement.
TATGTGTATGACGGTTTTGTCTACACTTTTGAGATCAATCACAATCCGAATAAAAACATAAAAGAACACAGGATTCACTTTACATGAACCCTGTGTTCTTCACAGTTTTCGCACTCATTAGTTCGAGCAGAGCAAGCTTCGGGACTGGCAGTTACTTTAGCTGCGCTGCAATATCATATCGGCCTATCTCTTTAAGCTTTTCTCTCGCAGCCTCTAACGTCTTGCCAAGCATGATCTTCTTCATATCCTGGATTGTTATTAACACATATTCCCCATTAAAATCAGCAATTTGTTCACTCATGTCACCATTTACCCAAATAGTTGGAGCCCCTGCCATCGCACTACCTCCTTTTCCTATTTGCTGATTACGTTCGCTAAGCGGCAAATAATTCCTGCCTAATAAATAGAGACTTAATTCAGACGGCGTTTTGACGCCGACTGAATTCTAGTCATCGGATAAAAATTAAAGTTTAGCGCACCTATACCTGTCAGTGCAAAATATGTTGACAAATGTCCATCGTATGTCTATAATCATGAATAATATAATAAATCTATCAGTAATGACGGAAAAAAGTAATTCTGTACTTTTCATGCAGAGAGCTAGTGGTTGGTGTAAACTAGTTGAAAATACCGGATGAAGTTCCTTCCCGAACTGCAGGCTGAAATTTTAGTAGGTCATGCCGTACTGTCTACGTTACAGACCAGAGTAGATCTTAGGATTAAACAGGGTGGTACCGCGGCTTTTTCGCCCCTTACGGTATTGCCTTTTTTTGTTTTCTCTAAGATCAAAGTTGGGTGGTACCACGGTAACTATCGTCCCTCGTTAGAGGGGCGATTTTTTTCTATGGCCGGCATAGAAAAAATCTCAAAACCATTTGTATTAGGAGGTCATTATGCATATTCCTTTTCTCATTGTTTGTTTGTATATTGTCTTGTTGTTTGTAATAAGTTATTACGCCAAACAGCGTTCTGCCGGGACTGCGACCAATTATGTGCTTGCAGGCAGGCAGCTTACTACGCCACTGATTACCGTATCCATTGTTGGTCTTGCCGTTGGTGGCGCATCCACCATTGGAGTAGCTGAACAGGCCTACAAAGTCGGTCTTTCTGCCGGCTGGTATACTACGGCCTGGGGACTTGGCGCTATCGCCATGGGTCTGTTAGTCGCCAAAAAGTATCGTGAACTAAATATTACCACAATCCCGGAATTACTTGGCCGCTATTATGATAAAAAAGGCATGGTTGCCGGAATCATTTGCCAGATTGTTATCCAGCTGGTAATTATGTCCCTCCAGTATATTGCAGGCGGCAGTATTCTGTGCGCCCTGCTGCCGGAAGTATTTACCCTGACAACCGGCATGCTGACAAGCGCAGTGGTGTTTATCGGCATTACCTCTATTGGCGGCATGTGGTCTGCTAGCTTATCCAATCTGTTAAATGTCAGTTTAAAGTATATCGGCATCCTCCTGGCCACCATTGTCGGTGTAACCGTTGCAGGTGGTCTCCCAAATATCAAGGCGCAGCTGCCAACCAATATACCCTATATGGATTTTTTTGACGGCGTCGGCATCCTAGGTATTATTACCTGGATTGTGGTATTAGTAACAGTCAACCTATCACTCCAAAGTATTATTCAGATATCGCTCGGTGCCAAAGATGTACGCACAGCCCAGCGCGGCTTTATTATCGGCGGACTCATGATGCTGCCCATCGGCTTTGTCAGTGCTTTAATGGGAGTCATGGCCAAGTCCATGTTCCCCAATGTTACTCCGGCTTTGGCACTGCCGATGACCATCATGTCCTTAGACCCTGTTCTGGCCGGCATCACACTGGCCGCACTGTGGGCCGCGGACGTCTCAACTGCCTGTAACCTGCTGCTTAGCTCAGCCACCTTGTTTTCTCAGGATATTTATAAAAAGTTCTATAACCCAACTGTAAGTGAGAAAAACTTTATCCGAGTGACCAAAGGGGCTGTTGTCTTACTGGGTCTCTTAACCCTTACCCTGGCCATGACCATCAGCGGAATCATCAGTACTCTGATGATTGGCCTTAGCCTGACAGCGGCTTTCAGCGTTATCGTGCTGTTCACGCTGTTCGCGCCGCAATACTGCCGAAAGAATTCCGCGTTTTATACCATCATGACAGGGGTAATTGTACTTATTCTTTGGCAAACCACTCCTGCGGTTCGCATTGTCCCCCATGTTATCTACCTTGAGTGGCTGACTTGTCTTGGCACCTTTTTATTAACCTATGTATTTGACCGGGAGCCAATAGCCAGCAGCGAATGTGCCTGAGTACTGTTAGTTACCAAAGGAGCCGCCGCACTTAGTGCGGCGGCTCCTTTTTCATAAAAAACAATCCCCTGACTGTACCTACTAGCTTTCACCAAATCCGGACTTTACAAGTTCGATAATAGCTGCCAACGCCTGGGCTTCTTCTTCACCCTTTGTCCGGATTAGAACAACGTCGTTCTGTTTAATCCCGGCACTCATGATGGCCAGAATACTTTTCGCATTATAGATTTTATCGTTTTTGACCAGCGTCACCTCACAGGGAAATTCACTGGCGGTTTTCACCAGCACAGCTGCCGGCCGGGCATGCAAACCCACTTTATTTACTATCGTTACACTCTGTTCCAGCATGAAACTTCTCCTTCATATATTATGATTGCAGCACGTCAAAGCCCACCAGCCGGACGTTGTTGGCGTCCAGGAACTCGTGCATTGCCGCTGATGTCAGGACTGACAGTTCTTGCCCCCGCCAGACATTATAGGAACTTATGTCATAAAGCAGCTCATCAGGTTCAGCCGGATGGCACATAATCTCCAAGGTACCATATCGCTGGTTTTTAATAATTTCTTGGAGATTCTCCAAGGTTGCACCCTGTTCATAGAAGTCAAGGGCAATGGCGTCAGTTGTGGCAACATATGCAGCTCTAATGGCTTGGCACACAACTATGTTGCCCTGGCGCAGTGGTACGCCTAGCTCCCGCGCCAGATCGATAGCAATGCCCAGCACCTCCGGATAGGTATGGACATGATGATGGCTATCCAGGTGAGTCAGGCCAAGTCCGGTTGCCTGAAACTCTTCCACCTGGGCACTTAATTCGCGTTTTATCTCAGATGGTTTCATAAAAGTTACAGCCTCAGCCACTTTGCGGCGAAACCGCCCCTTCTCATCTACCAAACTAGGCACTTCGGCCACCGGCGTAAGTGGCACGCCAAAGGTAAGGTTGAGGTGGAGGCCAACCTTGTTTATGCCCTGCTGCTTAAGCTGCTTTACCGCATCCTGGGTAAAGTCTGTGTTAACAAGTAGTGTAGTGTCTGTAACAATGCCCTGGGTAAGCGCCTTAATAATTCCCTGGTTACAGCCTGGGGTCAGGCCAAGGTCATCGGCATTTATGATTAAATTAAGCATAGCTTATCCTCGCTTTCCCTATTCAATCCTTGAATTGCGGTAAATACGCCTCATTTAATGACATTAAATCAGCCAGAAGCTTTTTGGCCACCCCAACTGACGGAACCAGCGGGTTATTAGCCAGCGCCTGCAACGCTTTATCCCGGTCACCGTGCACACCGGCCTCAACTGCCAGTATTTCATAGGCTTTTACTTGCTGCACCAGACCGGCAATCTCCGGCGGTAATTCCCCTATAGTCAGTGGCGTAGCACCGTTTTTGCCGATAATACAGTTGGTTTCAATAACACAATTGGCCGGCAAACCGCTGATCGCTCCCCGGTTTAGCGTATTCACTGTATGAATTTCCTTTTTATCATTGTAAATTGCACTAATTAGCGACACCGCCGCATCCGAATAGTAGGCGCCACCGCGCTTTTCCAGTTCGGCCGGTTTTTCGGTCAATTCCGGATTTTGATACAGTTTGAACAAGTTTTCCTCAACAGCCTGGACGATCTCGGCTCTTGTCCCCGCCCCGCCGGCTGCGGCAGCGGCCTGTTCTTCGGCCAGAATCGAGTCAGTCATATAGTAATAGCGGTGATAAGGGCAAGGCACCATACCAAGTGAGCGCAGGAAATCGCCGTCCCACTTAAGATCAGGGATGTTTTTCATGGTAAGCGCTGCCCCATCCTGCATCTTTTCTAAGACGACAGACGTAACATCCATTCCCTTATGCCATACCTTGCGTCCCCACACCAAGTGATTAAGTCCGGCAAAATCAATAAAGATATCGCTGGCATCAGCGTCCAGCATGTTGGCAATTGTCATCCTCAGATGAATCGGTACATTACATAAGCCAAGACATTTTGCCTTGGTATATCTGTGCACAGTTTCGGTTATCAGTCCTGCCGGATTGGTAAAGTTAATTAACCAGGCATCTGGGCACAGCTCACTCATATCACGGCAAATATCTAAAATAACCGGAATAGTGCGCAGTGCCTTGGCAAAACCCCCAGGCCCGGTAGTTTCCTGGCCTAATACACCATATTTCAAGGGAAACCGTTCATCCCTTGCCCGAGCAGAGAGCCCACCAACCCGAAACTGAGTAACGACAAAGTCGGCCCCTTGTAACGCGGCGGCTCTGTCCATTGTCGTAATAATTTTACAGCTCATCCCGGCTCCGGCAATCATCCGCCGCGCCAGAGCGGCAACAATGTCCAGCTTATGCTGCCCTTCCGGAATATCGACAAGCCGGATTTCATCAACAGGCAGCTGCGCCGCCCGACGGATAAATCCATCAATGAGTTCGGGTGTATAACTGCTGCCCCCGCCGATAACGGCAATCTTTAATCCTGACATGTAGCAGCCTCCAGCTTGGTCGAAAGCTGTTTGATGGTTTTGTGCATTTCGATCATGTTTTCAATGAGATTTTTCTCAGATAAGGCTGTCATTAAATGATCTTGTGCGTGCACGGTCAGCAGCGTAAGCTCAACTCGATTACCCTGGGCTTCCTGTTGAATCATGTCAGCTTGGACACGGTGGGCAGCCCCAACTTCTTCTTCGGCTTGCCGCAGATGTTCGGCTGCCTTGGCAAAATCTCCAGACTGGGCAGCTCTGAGCGCGTCATAAGCTTCGGCTCTGGCATTGCCGGCATGGAGAATAATTGCAAAAATTACTTCTTCGGTCATTTATTTTCCTCCTCCAGTTCCCCTGCCGCGCCTTCTCTGATGAGTTTGCGTTCATAGGCCTTGAGGAACGGATAGTACAATATAGCAGTAATGATAATGTTGACAAGTACCAGCACAATTGCTCGCCAGTCGCCACCGGTGGCAAGATACGCCCCAATGGGTGCCGGCAATGTCCAGGGCACAAGGATATAGGGCTTACTTACCAAGCCAATATCCATAACAAAGTACGTAAGAATCGCGATAATAATCGGACTAAGGACAAACGGCAAAAATAACAGCGGATTAAGCATAATCGGGACACCGAAGATAATCGGCTCATTGATATTGCAGATTCCCGGCAAAAACGAAGCCCGGCTTATACTTTTGAGATAAGGCGCCTTTGAAACAAGCATGATGAGCACCAATCCAAGCGTAGCCCCTGAGCCGCCTATCCACACAAACCACTGAAAAAAAGGCTCAGGTCCAATATTAGGAATAGGCTGCCCGGCAGCCGCAGCCGCAATATTCTGGTCAAGCAGCACCAGCCATACTGGCCGGGCTACGCTACCCACCACCGAATCACCGTGAATACCGGTTGCCCATAGTAACGTTATGATAATAATAGGTACTAAAATACCGGCTAGGGTGTTACCTGCCAGCACCAGTGGTTGAAATAACTGGAGTACAAAATGGTGAATATCAAAACCCAGGAAGTCCCGCACCAGCCAGACTGCAGGAATAATAACAGCTGCCGGAATCAGCGCTTCAAACGACTTGGCAACAGAATCAGGCACTCCTTCCGGCATCTTGATCGTTAATTTGCGGGTTTTGGCAAACCGCAGCACTTCGACAGCCAAAATGGCCATGATAATGGCGACAAACATACTGCCGCCCCCGAGGTTTTCCATTAACAGCGCCATACCCTTATCCGGATAAGCCACTGGCACACTTGTCAATATAAAGGCCGCCATCGCCAGAATGCCGCCTGACACCCCATCCAGTTTGTACGATTTGGCAAGATGATAGCCAATACTATGACTGGCATATAGCGCCATCAGACCCATAGTCAACCGGAAAGGTATGAGGATTTGGCCTGTGTAGGGTTTGACAGCCGCCGCCAGCGACGAAATCGGGGGAAAAGCCAGAATTAGAAAGAAACTGCCGACAATAATCAGCGGTATTGTAGAGATAATGCCGTCGCGCACCGCGCGGAGGTGACGCTGCTCTGACAGTTTGGTCATGAAAGGTATCAGGTATTTATCAAGCAGTTCAAAAAATCTGTACATAACTTTCTCCTGTCTAACCCAATATCTTTTTTACTTCGGCTAATATGACAGCCCCGCCCATCGGATTGTAGCCTTGCACCGGAATAATAGTCAGCGGGACATTGTGCTCTGAGGCTGCCTCCCGGAAAAAATCAGCGCGATGCCGTACCTGAGGTGCTACCAGCACCAAATCCCAGCCATTTTTTACTTCTTCGGCAAATTCGCCGCTGCCTACCGATTTAATACTAATGTCCTGCCCGGTCTTAGCGGCTTCCTTTTCCACTGCTTTCACGACAATCGCGCTGGACATGCCACCTGAACATACTAATAATAACTTCATTTTTCTATCTCCTTTTCTTCCATGTCAATTGCCCTACGAATAAAACCATCGGCTGCCGCCAGAAAGCGCGCGGCCTGCTGCGCATCACAGCTCTTTTTGATCATGACAATGGCTGTCTTGGGATTCATCCTGGCCTGAACCAGCACATCCCCGGCCATCTCGCGGCTTACACCGGTTGCCTGGGTAACTATGCGTTTGGCTCTTTCCACCAGTTTGGCATTTGTCGGTTTAACATCGACCATCAAATTGCCGTACACTTTGCCTAGCCGCACCATAGTTGCCGTTGTCAGCATATTGAGTACCAGCTTTTGGGCAGTTCCTGCCTTAAGTCGGGTCGAGCCGGTGATTACCTCCGGCCCCACTAACGGGGTAATAGCAAGCTTTGCTGCCTTGGCAATCAGTGAATCCGGCGTGCAGCTAATGGCTACAGTAAACGCACCAACCGAATTGGCATATTCCAAACCACCAATAACATACGGTGTTCTGCCGCTGGCCGCCAGCCCAACCACCACATCACTTGCTGAAAGGTTCACATCCTGCAATTGGATAACTGCGCCGTTCTTATCATCTTCGGCTCCCTCTACCGCTTGTACCAAAGCAATATCCCCGCCGGCAATCAACCCGATTACCAGGCCTGGTTCTACGCCAAACGTCGGTGGACACTCGGCAGCATCTAGTACCCCTAGCCTGCCGCTGGTTCCAGCCCCCATATAGATCAAACGCCCGCCTGCTCGCAGCGCTTCTGTTATCTTATCAACCGCAGCTGCAATATGAGGCATTTCCACTGCTATAGCAGCCGCTACTTTCTTATCTTCCGTATTAATGACTTGGATAAGCTCGCTTGTAGTCAGCTTATCGATGTTCACGGTTTGCGGGTTGACAGCTTCGGTAAGCAAATCCTCGATTATTACACTCATACTATCGCCCCCCGCTATATTTGTATCCCTTGTCCTGCACCCATGCAAGCCCCAGCTCAATAGCTCCAACCACCGGTTGGTTTGCACAAGCTACCAGTTTTGCCTTATTAACCACAACCTCTTCCAGACGCTGGCGAACCAGCGGAATATTGTTAACAATACCACCATACATGCATACTTGCACAAGTTTTTCCCGAGTAAACCCACGCCTAATAACCGACTCCACTAAACCAGCCAATTGCTCGCCTGCTTGCCGCAATATTTCAATGGCCACTTGGTCTTGTCTGGCGGCGGCGTCTGCTACAAGTTGAGCTAAGGCTGCAATATCGGCTTTTGCTGTTGTCTGGTTATTGATATAGCCAATCAGTTCATCCCAGCTATGTAGCTGTAAGCTTTCCATTATCCGGTTCAACAATACGGTAGTTTTATCGCGGCTTTCGGCAGCCCGAATTCCTCTTATTACTGCCTGCCGGCCTATATCATAACCGCTGCCTTCATCGCTGGCAAGGTGACCCCAGCCACCGGCGCGAATAATAGTTCCCTCTTCATTTATCCCATAAGCAATTGAGCCTGTCCCAGCAATCAAGACAATGCCCTCGGCTTTACCCAGCCCAGCGACCAGCGCAATCTTGGCATCACTGTTGACCAGGTAATAGCAACCTAGATCCAGTTCAGCCAGCGCCTTGCTGATAATTTCCTGGTCGCTTAACCGGTCGGCACCGGCAAGTCCTAGGCTCACTACCAGTAAGTCCGATTTCTTAAGCCTACAGCTAACGGCAAGTTCCTCGATAATCCCGGCAATCACTGCCGTAAAATTCGCCAGCCCAGTACTGTGGTAATTGCTGGGACCCTTTTCAACCTGGCCTAACACCTTGCCGGTAATAGTGGCAGCCCAGCCAACGGTTTTAGTTCCACCACCATCTATACCTATTATCCATTGCATCATTATCACCTGACATCACATTTCTACATATTCAGCAATATTTGACGCCGCCTGCGATCTTTCCTGTTATTATATTAGTTTTTATTGCGATCCAGGTAGGTTATACCCCAGTCACGGATTACTTGCAGTACCGGCAGGAAGCTTTGACCAATTTCAGTTAATGAGTATTCTACTTTAGGCGGAATCTCCTTGTATATTTCCCGGTGAATAAGCCCGTCGCTCTCTAGTTCTCTTAGCTGTTGCGTGAGTATTCCCTGTGAAATGTTTGGCAGCAACCTTTGCAGTTCATTAAACCGTTTTGTCCCTTGGCATAACTTCCAAAGGATAGTAAGTTTCCATTTCCCGGCAATCATTTTTTGCACAAGTAATACCGGACATTTTTCTTCGTCAATACTTTTCTTTTTTATAATAGGCAATGCTAACCTCTCCCAATAGTACTTTTTTTAGTAGTATATAATAAAAAAATGCGTACTTGTAATAAATTACAGTATTACGATATTATTTTATTAAAATTATACTATAAAACCAATTTCATGTAAAAAAGGAGATGATTAATATATGGATTTTTTTGAGGTACTAAAACAGCGCCGGTCAATTCGTAGATATAAACCGGACGCAGTAAAGAGACAAGATATTGAAAAGATTTTTGATGCCGCTAATTGGGCACCATCTGGTATGAATCTGCAACAATGGGAATTTATCGTAGTATCCAAAGACAAAATTAAAATACTGGGAAATAACTTTAAAGCAACAGTCGAAGAATTTACAAAAGATTGGGATGAACCAGCCGATACCAAGCTTGAGCGTCTAAAATTTGCTGCTAGCTTTGGGGATGCTCCACATATCATTGTAGTTTTAACTGACAAAACGGATGACTCGAATTACCAAAAGGCTCATCTGGAAAGCGCCAGCGCCGCAATGGAAAATATGCTGTTAGCGGCTACCGCTTTGGGCTTAGGAACCTGCTGGATGACCGGGCCATTACGCGATGAAAAGAGCTTACGTGAGCTACTGGAAATCCCTGATGACAAAGAATTGGTAGCAGTTACGCCGCTCGGCTATCCTGCCTTTATCCCTCAACCCCTAAAACGTGTAGACCCTGACTTAATTAAGAAAGTTCGTTGGCTGGAGTGAATGAACTACCATAAATATCCTCATATTGGGAGAATGGGAGGTATTGGACGTGATTGAACTTCAAGTCCAAAAATATGTTAAAGATGCTTGTGCAAAAAGTGAAAATGTTTTTGGAACAGCATTTTTTGAGCAGCATTTGCAAATAGTAGCGGAATATGGCAGTAAATTGGCTGATAAGATTGGCGGAGATAAAGAGATTATTCAGCTTGCAGCATACCTTCATGATATATCTGCTGTTGAAAATATAAATACTCTACCTAATCACGCTATACTTAGCGGTGAACTTGCCCAAAATATTTTAACTGACTATGGTTACCCCCAGGCTAAAATCGATATTGTCAAGCGTTCTATTTTTAAACATATAACCCCGATACAACTACAATATGGGCTAATTGAAGAAGTTTGTCTTTCAAATGCAGACGCAATTTCTCAAATTATCAATCCGGCTTATTGGCTATATTTTGTTTATAATATTCGAAAGATGAGCTTTGATGAGGGAAGAAATTGGCTAATTGATAGGGTGGAATCCAATTGGGATAAGTTGATTATTCCAGCCAAAGAGCTTATTGAAGAACAATATCTTTTAGTAAAAAAATTGCTTTGAACCGCCTTAGCCTATAATCTACCAATTGGTTATTAGGTTAATAGACCCTACCCGAATCCCCCATTTAGAATTCGAGTAGGGTTTAATTTATTTAGCACATGGTGTTGGTCATTTACATGTAACTTGCACTTTGCTATTATTAGTAAATAGTTCTATCTCTGTATTCCTGGTAAGGGGGTCACACCAAATGGTTTCAATGCTTCGAAATTTGCACGCTTCTACCCAGGCAGCAGGCATGTTCCACCTGCTGGTTGTTTATATTGTTTGGAGCAGTACCTATTTAGCTATCAGAATCGCTGTAGGTGAAAATGGCGGATTTCCTCCTTTTTTCATGGGAGCAAGCCGGCTGGTAGTAGCAGGGCTTATCCTGCTGCTTATCGCCAAACTAGGAAAAAACCGTATTAAACTGACTTTAAGCGAAACCAAAGTTCTTTTTTTGACAGGTCTGGCTCTCTGGGTAGGCGGCAATGGGCTTGTAATGTTAGCCGAGCAAAACGCCGACTCCGGCTTTGCCGCTTTGGTAGTCTCGGCCTCACCAATCTGGGCTGCTGCTATGGAAGCGGTAATCTGCCGCAGGCTGCCGTCTGTTTTATTAATAAGTTCGCTCTTGCTGGGCTTTTTGGGAGTGGGTGTTCTCATGGCACCTTCGCTACTATCCAGCAACTCCACTTCGATGATAGCCGGGGCGGCACTGCTCTTAGCCTCTATTTGCTGGTCAGCCGGTTCTGTTTATCAAACGCGGCAGCCCGTAACCCTTGCTGCCCCGGCCATGTCGGCTTATCAGCACCTGTTTGCCAGTGCAGGTTTTCTGGTATTAGCGGTTATTACCGGCGAACCATGTCCCACCCCAACTACGGGCGCCTGGATTGCCTGGGGTTATTTAATTGTTTTTGGTTCTATACTGGCTTTCACGTCTTACATTTTGACTTTACGCCTTCTCCCGCTTGACATTGCCATGACCTATGCTTATGTTAATCCGGTTTTAGCACTACTTCTTGGCTGGTGGTTCCTTGATGAAACCATTACACTTTGGACAGTCGCCGGTGCTGTTATGGTTATTATCGGGGTTGTCGGAGTGTATAAAGATAAGTTTCAAGCCACTAAAGTTCCAGTTCTTGATTAAATTAAACATTTACAATAAAAATCCGAAGTCTCACTCAAGACTTCGGATTTTTATTGCTTCATCTAGTCTGAATGCGAACTTTTGTGATTATCAAACCAACTACCGTAGTAACCCCAAGTTCCCAGACAATTTATTCACCTTTTTTGCCGGGCCGAATAAACATATCCCCAAATAATATATATCATCAGACTGCAGCCCGGAAAGAAGTCTTATATAATCGCTATAATCCAAGCACTTTTGGGCAATTTCACTGAAATCTATGACCGTTATTTCCGTTTCCTGGCTAGTAAGCGCCTGATCGCGAATTGCCTTAATTTGCTCTTTCCCCCCGCTTAAGATAGGAATTGTCTTATTAGTAATCCCTAAATGGGTTTGCCCGTCAGCATCCTCAATATTCGGTCCAACAATTTCGGGAAACATGTGACCCAAACTGATTCCCAACACAGCCGTCGTATTAGCAATTAACCCCAATGGGAGTTCATTATTAACAATCATCACCGTTTTATCCATTTTGTCCTCCTGAAATTCATCCATCATTTTAATTATTTGTCCTGAGCAGCTCCGGGATAATTAGAGTACATCCACTGTGCCGCAAGGCGCCCGTGACAGCATATAGCCTTTTATCCCCCTTTTTTAAGCTTAGCAAATCTTTCATGCAGCGTATTGTAAAAAATTGACGAGGCCACATTAAAAGTATTCTAAATAGATGATTTTTCCTAGACCTCTACCGTGAGTGAAGTGCAAAGTGCTCTGAAATCAGCTATAATTTACCAGAGAGCAATTGTAAATATTGGCACAATAGTGTAAACATGATATTAATTAGGAGATGGGACTATGGAGATAACGGCTTACAAATTAAATACTTTCACAAAATCCGGCTCTGGCGGAAATGCGGCCGGAGTGGTACTGAATGCCGATTCTTTAACTGAAAATAAAATGAGAAAAATAGCTGCCATCCTCGGCTTCAGTGAGACTGCGTTTGTCCTGCAATCAGATTGTGCTGACTTCAAGGTCAGGTTTTTTACCCCCAATGAAGAGATCAGTCTTTGCGGTCATGCCACAATAGCAACCTTCTTCCTGCTGTCAAGTCAGGGACATATAAAACCTGGCAGCTATTTGCAGGAAACGAAAGCAGGAGTTTTACCTATTGAGGTGCAAGAGGACTTGTCTATTATGATGCACCAGCTTATCCCCAATTTCGGAAAGGCAATCGATAAGCAGGAAATCGCTCATTCCCTCCATATTACAACAGATAAAATAGCAGATGATTTACCAGTCCAGATCGTATCCACAGGGATAAACGATATAATGGTTCCGATTAAAAGCATTAACATTCTGAATGCTATCCAACCGGATTTAAAAGAGATTGCCCAAATCAGCAAAAAATATAATGTTGTCGGCTATCATCTCTTCACTTTAGAATCGCTCAACCATTCAACCGCCCACTGTAGAAACTTCGCCCCCCTATATGAAATCCCCGAAGAGTCAGCTACCGGCACATCAAACGGCGCCTTGGCCTGTTACCTGTATCAGCATGGCAAAATCGACTGTGAGCAAGCAAAAAACCTTGTCTTTGAGCAAGGTTACTCAATGGAAAAACCGTCAGAAATAGTGGTATCTTTGTCAGTTAAAAACAAAGAAATTGTTACAGTCAAAGTTGGCGGAAAAGCATTGCTTTCCTCTATAGTCGAAATTGAATTATAGGAAGTGCAAACATGGTTCGTTTCAGGAAGGTAAGCTACTGCGAAATTGAAACACTCCGAGAACAGTATTTTACTGCTATTTATGAAGCCCAGGAATTATTTCTGGAGCTAATAGTTAAAACAGCCGACTATTATATTATTGAACAGGAAGAAGCAGTGGGATATTTTATTATCTCCCCTCAGAACCAACTGGTAGAGTATTACCTTATAAATAGCTGTATTAAAGACTGCCAGTCGCTCTTTGCCAAAATCACTATTGAGTTTAATTTTGAAACAGTGTACTGCAAATCTTTTGATTCCATATTGCTTAAATGTTGTCTAAAATACGCGGTGTCATATAAGGTCATAGGTACGTTATTCAGGGATTATACACCGACAAGCGTAGATGTAATAAATGATTTTGATATAAAAAAAGCAATCGACAGCGATATTCCCTTATTACTGCAGCAAACAGACGAGCTTTATGAATCGGAAGACGAGTTATTTACAATGGTCAAAAACGGTAATATTTTAATGTACTGTCGTGATAGCAATTTAATCGGTTGTGGATTTTTAATAAAAGTCATTGATAATAGAAATATTTATGATATAGGCATGTGGGTAAAATCAGCTTTTCGAAAAAAAGGATTTGCTACTAAAATTGTCGCACATTTAAAAGGATATTGTTTAGACAACAGTTTGATTCCTATCTGTGGTTGTGCGGCAGACAACCTTGCTTCAAGGAAGACACTCGAAAAGAATGGTTTTTTTAGTAAACATGACTTGATAGAATTTCAAATTAAGTAACAATCGAAGAAACAAGCAGGAATACCAGACATATACACAGTATCTATTAATTAATAATTATTTTCTTTTTAACACAGGAGGTACTACTATGTATGATGTCTGTATTATTGGCGCCGGAGTCGTAGGAATGAATATTGCCAGAGAGCTTGCCAAATACCAGGTGCGTGTTTGCGTACTGGAACGCAAGGATGATGTAGGCTGCGGCTGCTCCAAAGCCAACAGCGGCATCGTGCATGGCGGCTATTCGGATCACCCTGGCACACGCAAAGCTGAGCTTTGTGTAAAAGGCAATCAGATGTATGCGCAGCTCGATAGTGAGCTGCATTTTGGCTATCGCAAGACGGGCTCTCTGGTTCTGGCGTTTACCAATGAGGAATTGCCCAAACTGCAAGAACTCTATGAACAAGGAGTGAAGAACGGCGTTAGCGGCTTAGCAATATTGACAGCCGAACAAACCCGTCAAAAGGAGCCCCATTTGAGTGAAAATATTGCCGGAGCCTTATATTGCGAAAACGCCGGCGTTACTTCACCCTATGAATTTGTCATTGCGTTAGCAGAAAACGCAGTACAAAACGGTGTAGAGCTAAAACTAAATCACGAGGTCGTATCCATTGAACAAGCAAACGAATTCTTCCTTATTCACACCAGTCAAGCTCCTATTACCACCCGGTTTGTAATCAATTCCGCAGGCATTTATAGTGATAAAATTGCCGGAATGGTAGGACTGACCCAGTATCAGCTTTCGCCGCGCCGGGGGCAATATGTCGTACTGGATAAAGACCAAAACTATTTAGTAAACTCAGTCATTTTCCAGGTTCCCAGCAAGCTGGGTAAAGGAATCCTGGTCACGACCACCTATCACGGCAATCTGATGATCGGCCCCAATGCCGAAGAAATTGGCGATAAAGATGATGTCGGAACTGATGCCAAAACCTTGGAATACATCACGGAAACTGCCCGAAAATCCGTTCCCGGCTTTAACATGCGGCGGGCGCTGCGTTCCTTTGCCGGCAACCGTCCCATATCCAATCAGGAAGATTGGATTATCGAAGAAAGTAAAGTAAAACGTTTTATCAACCTTGTTGGCATTGACTCGCCCGGTCTGACCTCATCACCGGCCATTGCCTTAGAAGTAATCACTATCCTTCGGCAAGCAGGCCTCACCCTAACGATTAATCCTAATTTTAGGCCACAGCGTCCACCAATTATCCAAAAAAAGGCCGCCACCTTTTCCGGCTCAATTGATGTAGCAGACCCAACAGAACATTTGCTTTGTCGCTGTGAGCAGGTAACCGAAGCAGAAATTGTCGACAGCCTCCACCGCGGCATTCCCCTTCGTTCAGTAGATGCCGTAGCACGCCGTACCCGCGCCGGCTTTGGCTCCTGTCAAGGCGCTTTTTGCGGCCCACGCGTACGCGCTTTAATCGCCAAAGAACTTGGACTTGCACCAGAAGAAATACTGGAACGAAACCCGTCTAGTTCTGCATTAGTGGAAAGAGCTAAGCGCCCCGAGCTGTTTAGTTTATAAGAATATATAGAATAAGAACCTGAGTTCTTTATGAACTTCGGGTTCTTTCCTATGTCCAATAAGCTTTTTGCAATAATTATCACTAATCTAATTTCATAAGCTCATCAAGCATTTTTTTATAATTGTTAAAAAAATATTTAGATATAGCAAAATGCTCGGTATCTTCATATGCGACACGGTTTATCCCGTTATCATCAATGTTATATATGTACGAATGGGGATAGGATAAAAGAATTGGTGAATGTGTAGCTATAATGAATTGTGAATTCTTTGAGACTAATTGATGAATACGACTGATTAAACTGAGTTGTCTCATGGGAGACAATGCAGCTTCTGGTTCATCAAGGATGTAAAATCCTTTCCCTAAAAATCTATTTAGAAATAATGACATAAAGGATTCTCCATGAGATTGATTATGCAAAGACTGTTCTCCATATATATCTCCGACTCCTAAGTCTTCAATATTTGTCGCTACATTATAAAAACTCTCAGCCCGTAAAAAATAAGCATCTTTTGGCCTTTGGATTCCTTTCCTCAGAATCATATATTCATGCAGTTCGGAATGTGAATCTTCGGTTGAAAAGGTAAAATTTTTAGAACCGCCTTCCGGATTAAGACCAAACGCTATCGCTACAGCCTCAATTAAAGTGGATTTACCTGCTCCATTTTCCCCGACAAAAAAGGTGACATTGGGATGCAACTCAATTTCATTTAGTTTTGCTATAGCAGGTATAGAAAAAGGATAGTTATCAAATGATGTTATTCGACTCCGATTAAGAGCTATTTCCAACACATACTGTCTTTGCTCAAATGCATTAATTAGCTTCACCCCCCATTTAATTGACTTTACGATTAGTTTACTAAATTCATAAGTATATATCTCAAATTATATCAGAAAAATTGTCTGAACTAAAAAGTTGATATTCTCCTTTACTAACACAATACATCTGTTGACGTCAGAGGTATGCAATAAAAAATGCACTGGAGTTCGCCATGACAAACTCCAGTGCATTTCGCTTTCCCTATTACCATTTTTTTGAAACACTAGGCTACCCTTTTAATACTTTAGCCAACATAGTAATTGTATAAGTAATATCCTCTCTGCTAATTCCATAGTGAGTGACGAATCGGATCAAATGCTCACCAAATACACTTGCTTTTACCCCCAATGCGGCCAATTCCGCCGCAATCTGGGCTGCATTTCTTTTAGATGCAGATACATCCACAATAACAATATTAGTCATAACGCTTGCCAAATCAACGACTAACCCCATATCGCTTATAGCTTCCCCTAATAGCCGGGCGTTGCTGTGATCTTCAGCCAGTCGTTCTCCCATGGTTTTCAGAGCAACAATACCAGCAGCAGCAATGATCCCGCCTTGCCGCATACCACCACCTACCATTTTGCGATAATGACGGCAGTGATCGATAAAAGGCTGAGAACCAACAAGTAATGAACCAACTGGTGCACATAGCCCTTTAGACAGACAAAACATTACCGAATCAGCATACTGAGTCAAGCAATTTACACTAAGGTTTTGTGCTACCGCCGCGTTAAAAATTCTTGCTCCGTCCATATGAATCGGAATACCAAAAGAATCAGCCACCTTTTTTATTTCTGCTAAATCCACAGTAGAATAATAGGTTCCGCCGGCGCGATTGTGTGTATTCTCCAAACAAATTAATGCTGTCTTGGGCAGATAATTATCTTTGGGTCTTATAGCATCTTTTATCTTCTCCTGAGTCATAATCCCACGCAAACCCGTTACCAGCCTCGGCTGAATACCAGAAAGGCAAGCCAATCCGCCTACTTCATAATAATACATGTGTGCTTCTGCTTCACAAATGACTTCGTTACCTTTTTCCGTATGAGCCATAACAGCTACCTGATTTCCCATTGTACCACTGGTTACAAATAAACCGGCTTCTTTTCCCGTAAGTTGAGCTCCTAGCTCTTCCAGCTCGCGTATTGTTGGATCTTCACCAAACACATCATCTCCCACTTCAGCCTGATACATAGCCTTACGCATTTCAGGGGTTGGCAGCGTCACTGTATCACTGCGCAAATCAATAGTTCGCAACCTATTCACTCCTTTTGATCTTATAAATGAAACTTGATTCAGATGGGGTTTTAACCTCATCTGAATCTTAGTCCTGGATAAAGCAGCGTTGTAAATTTATGTCATGGCTTATGATACTACTATCTCATGTATAACAGTCAACATCAGAATATAACACCTTTATAGCAACTGCAGTCTTTATTAACAGAAGTCTTGGGGAAATGATAGTTCCCAGAGGCTGTGTGAAAACTAGCCCCTTGATCCGCTAAAGCGATGAGTTTTAGCGGATTTTTCATGCTTATAAGGAAGAAAAATGGTAAAATAGATATAAGAAATATTAAGCAAAGCAGGTGTGAGGCAT
>JAEZVB010000094.1 GCA_023443285.1 Bacillota bacterium | reverse complement strand
ATAAACTCACCCCTCTCGGCCATTTTGTACAATTCCGTATCTGGGAATAATGTCAGGGAATCAATATTGAGAAAATAAGGATTTTCTACGAAATACGGACTTATCTGATTAAGCGTTTCGGCTGTTTTGAGCGCGTTACGCTGTCCGTTACCTTTTCCAGCCAGCCCGGTCATGTAAACAAGGTAATACTCAATCCCTGCTTCGTCCAGTTTGGCAAGCTGTTCTACAATATCGGCGGCGGTATATCCCTTGTTCGCAAGTGCAAGTGTTTCATCATCGCCGCTTTCCATACCGATACTCAGGCCATTAATCCCCATAGCTCGTAATTTTCGTAACTGTTCAACACTTTTAGGCTTTATATCGCGTATACTCGCAAACATGGCAATGTTTTGACATTTAATTAAATAATCCCGTACCGTCAAGGCATACAGCTTCAAGTTTTTATAACTCATGGCAAAGGGATTGGCCCCAGTCCAGAATATTCGGCGGGCATTTGGTTGGTAACTCTTGATTTCTTCTAAATCTTTCTCAAAATCATTTAGGGGCGTAATGCGGAAACATTCGCCGTGATACAGGCCACAAAACCTACACTTGTCATAGGTGCAGCCAGTTGTTGCCTGTATAATTACGGAGTATGCCTCATAGGGCGGTCTCCATGTTCTGCCTGTGAAATGCACACAATCACTTCCTTATGCCGATAATCTTGATTTATTACAAAGAACGTATACTGTTCCTGTATGCCGCGAGTTGTCTTTCATCAATATTGTCAATGGTTTGTTGAAGACCTTTTATGATCGCTTCTCTATTTTTCGGAATATCTGCCACAAACGGGGCAGTATTGGAAACCGTATTCGCGTTTATTTTTGTAGAGATGGCAAGGTTCTCTATAAAAGTTTTTAGTTCAAAAAGTTTTTCTATTTCCCCCGCAGGTTTGTAAGTACCCGCAAGTACCTCCTTGTATAATTCGCACTCCGAAAAAATTGTTAACGCTACAATGTTGATACTGGCCGGGTTTACCTGATTAAAAATTCTCGCGCTTTCCAGCGCATGACGTTCACCATTGCCAGCACCCGCAAGCCCGTTCATAAAAACAATGTGGTAACTAATCCCGGCGTTATCCAATTTGTGAAGCTGATCAACAATGTCGGCGGCGGTGTTTCCCTTATTCATGTACGCGAGGGTAATGTCGTCACCTGTTTCGGTGCCAAAAGAAATAGCATCATAACCCAGCGCTTGAAGTTCGTTTATTTCTTCCTGCGTTTTGCCCTTAATGTCTGCGATACGGGCAAAGCCTCCGATAGTCGTAACGTAGGGCAAATATTCTTTAATTTTTACTCCAATAGCTATTAACTTATCCTGGCTTAATCCCAAAGGATTGGCCCCGGTAAGAAAGACACGTTTCGCCCGTGGGTATGCCTGCTTTAATAACGCTAAATCTTCCTCCACTTCGTTCATCGGTGACATACGAAATGGCGTTCCGTCATATAAACTACAAAACTTGCATTTATGGTGCATACAGCCGGATGTAACTTGTAATAGTGCGTTGTGTGCCTCAAATGGAGGCCTCCAAACTTGTCCAGTAAAGTGCATATAACCAAACTCCTTATCGCGTTTTGTCGTTGTTTTGTGGCTATCTCAATGTTAGCAGGGTATATAAAAAGAAACAAGTACGGTCTTTAAATGGTAATAGTATCATTTTTAATACTAACATTAAAATTATGGAGTACATTGACTTTTATTGGCAATCAGCATTATACTCAATAGCGAGGAGATGTTTTTATGAAAAATCATTCAACAGAAGTAGAACGCTGTGCAACAATGTCCACTATACAAAAAGTCTTGGGCGGCAAATGGAAGATAGAAATTCTCTACTACGTTTCTTTGAGAACGAGGAGGTTTGGAGAATTGCAGCGTCAAATTGCAGATATTACTCAATCCACGTTGACAAAACAACTTAGGGAATTAGAAGCGGATGGGTTTATCTCACGCTTTATATATCCGGAAATACCACCAAAGGTAGAGTATTCCTTGACCGATTTAGGTAAGAGTTTTGTGCCGGTCCTAGAGTATATGAGGCAATGGGGTGAGGCTAATTTGCGCTAACGTAATCCACCCTTATCTTCTCGTTTCTTGCCTTTTCGATAGTCAAGTACCACCAGCTTAGCTGTTGGTTTGATTAGGCCCTATAAGGGCATGGTACTTGCGCGGCTACTCGCGCTCTGAAAAAACCTCCACTCGCAAAACATTTCAGCGGCTACCCTTCCGGGTGACTCTACTTATTTGCTTCCTTTTGCTTGTTCACCCGTAAACGGGTCAATATATTCCAGCAAACTCAACTGTTCGGCTATTTGATTCTCCTGCAATTGCTTTTGTATGTATTTGGCTATTGCAGTATCTATCAGATATCATTAAGCTGCTTATCCCCTTAATTATCATAGTGTTTTTTATTATTCAGAGCTAAAGCTCTTAACAGCTTTCATAATTAAATTTCTGTCCTTATACCGGGTTATTTTGCAGTTTTTCTAATACCTTCAGCTCATATGTTATTAGGATAGATAGTCAAAATATCATAATAAATTGAAGCCATTATGTAAGAAGATGCATAATAAATATTTCAAAAAAATATGGTAAAACTAAGCGTTGAAATAAATTAAGAAGTACCGGTAAAGAATTATCACGGCGGGCGAACCCGATAGATGGCTGGAAATAATATGATAAGTAAAGAATGGAGAATATTATGCAAAACCTTATAGACAAAACTTTTTTATTACCTGTTGAATCCTATTGGATTGGAACAACTCCATCCACTGATTATCCTACGCTAAAAGAAAATATTAAAACTGATATTCTTGTTGTAGGTGGCGGTCTGACGGGCTTAACAAATGCTTATCTGCTACAGCAGGAAGGCTTTGATGTTGTTGTTATTGATTCATTCAGAATTGGAATGTCTACATCAGGTCACACTACAGCAAAAATTTCCTCACTACATGGGGTGAAATACACTACGTTAAAGAAACAACTGGGTATTGAAGGAGCGAGAAAATATGGTGAAGTTAACGAAAGTGCTATTTCTCTTATGGAGCATATCATAAAGGATAATAACATTTGCTGCAATTTCAGCCACCAGTCAAACTATGTATATACTCTAGACGACAATAATATCGAGAAACTTGAAGAAGAGGTGAGAACTGC
>JAEZVB010000084.1 GCA_023443285.1 Bacillota bacterium | reverse complement strand
CCACCATGTTTTGCAAGTGTCATGGTAATAGCAGCAGTCAGCGAGGTTTTGCCATGGTCAACGTGACCGATTGTACCAATGTTAACATGTGGTTTGTTTCTTTCAAACTTTTTCTTAGCCATTTGAGTTTTACCTCCTAAGTTTATACTTTATAGTTTTAGGCAAGCAAGTTATGCACCCTTATTTTTAGAGGCAATAACTTCGGCGATATTCTTAGGTACTTCTTCATAATGATCAAATTCCATGGAGTAATTGCCACGTCCTTGGGTCTTTGAGCGAAGATCCGTTGAGTATCCAAACATTTCAGATAAGGGTACAAACGCTCTTATCGACTGAGCACCAGAACGTCCTTCCATACCTTCAATGCGGCCACGGCGAGAGTTTAAATCGCCAATAACATCGCCCATGTAATCTTCAGGCACAATTACTTCCACTTTCATGTATGGTTCAAGAATAATCGGGCCAGCTTTGGAACAACCGGCTTTAAAGCCCATTGAACCGGCAATTTTAAATGCCATTTCTGAGGAGTCAACATCATGGTACGAACCATCATATACAGTGACCTTGATATCAACCATCGGATAGCCGGCAGATACACCGGTTTCCATAGCTTCTTTAACACCGGCTTCAATTGGGGAGATGTATTCTCTAGGAATAGCACCGCCGACAACTTTGTTTTCAAAGATGAAACCTTGACCGGGTTCAAGCGGTTCAATTTCCAGCCAGCAGTGACCATATTGACCACGACCGCCGGACTGACGAACAAACTTGCCCTCAGACTTAACCGTTTTGCGGATAGTTTCGCGGTAAGCAACTTGCGGTTTACCCACGTTGCATTCAACCTTGAATTCTCTCAGCATGCGGTCAACGATAATCTCGAGATGAAGCTCGCCCATTCCTGAGATAATAGTCTGGCCGGTTTCCTGGTCAGTATACATCTTAAAGGTAGGGTCTTCTTCTGCAAGGCGGTTGAGCGCAACACCCATTTTTTCTTGGTCGGCTTTGGTTTTGGGTTCAACGGCTATCGAAATAACCGGATCAGGGAAAACCATCGACTCAAGAATAATGATGTTTTTGTCATCACAGAGGGTATCCCCTGTGGTAGTATCTTTAAGGCCTACAGCTGCAGCGATATCACCGGTATAAACCACTTCGATCTCTTCACGATGATTAGCATGCATTTGCAGAATACGCCCAATACGTTCCCGTTTTCCTTTAGTGGAGTTATACACATAGGAGCCGGAAGCTAACTGACCGGAATATACCCGGAAGAAAGCCAGTTTGCCGACATAAGGATCAGCCATAATTTTAAAGGCTAGCGCCGAGAACGGCAAGCTGTCATCAGCTGCGCGTTCAGCTTCTTCGCCAGTATCAGGGAGAACACCCTTGATGGCCGGGATATCGGTCGGCGCAGGCATATAGGCAACTACTGCGTCTAACAGCGGTTGTACACCTTTATTTTTGTAGGATGAACCACACAGCACCGGTGTCATTTTGCAGGCAATGGTAGCTCTGCGGATAGCACTTTTGATTTCCTCGTTGGAGAGTTCTTCCCCTTCAAGGTATTTCATCATGAGTTCGTCGTCGCTTTCAGCAACAGCGTCCAGCAGATTTTGGCGGTAAAGCTCGACATTTTCAACCATATCTTCTGGTATGTCGGCAGCTTCGCTTGTCTTGCCCAAATCATCGGTATAAACAACAGCCTTCATTTCAATCAGGTCAACAAAACCTTTGAAGGTATCTTCAAAACCGATAGGCAGTTGGAGCGGCACTGCGTTAGCACCGAGACGAGTCTTCATCATATCGACAACCCGGTAAAAATCAGCACCGGTGATGTCCATTTTATTAACATATGCCATACGGGGAACGCTGTATTTATCAGCCTGACGCCATACAGTCTCAGATTGGGGCTCTACGCCGCCTTTGGCACAGAAAACCGCAACCGAGCCGTCAAGCACACGCAATGAACGTTCTACCTCAACTGTAAAGTCCACGTGTCCTGGCGTGTCAATGATGTTAATACGATGCCCATCCCATTGGGCTGTAGTGGCCGCAGAGGTAATGGTGATACCTCTTTCTTGTTCTTGCACCATCCAGTCCATAGTCGCAGCGCCATCATGTACTTCGCCAATTTTGTGTACTCTGCCGGTGTAAAAAAGAATACGTTCAGTGGTAGTGGTCTTGCCGGCGTCTATATGCGCCATGATGCCGATGTTCCGCGTCTTTTCAAGTGGAAACTTTCGGGCCACTATTTTCACTCCTTAGTTCGCGAGTTCGTTTATTCGCCAAGTCGAACATTCAATTCAAGAGCGGGTTGCTTACGCAACCCTATAATTGAATGCCGAGTTGCGAACCCGAACCTCGTATTTTTACCAGCGATAATGCGCAAAAGCCTTATTGGCTTCAGCCATTTTATGGGTATCTTCACGCTTCTTAACAGACGCACCAGTACTATTGGCCGCATCCATCAATTCTGAAGCTAGACGTTCGTGCATGGTTTTTTCTCCGCGCAGCCGCGAATAGTTAACCAACCAACGAATACCAAGCGACAATTTACGGTCAGGCCGCACTTCTACCGGCACCTGGTAATTGGCTCCGCCTACACGACGGGCACGAACTTCAAGAACCGGCATAACATTTTTCAGGGCAGTGTCAAACACTTCCATCGGATCTTTACCGGTTTTGGCACGAATGGCTTCGAAAGCATCATATACAATGTTTTCGGCAACACCTTTCTTGCCATCTAACATAATTTTATTGATAAATCTGGTTACAAGCTTGGAGTTATATACCGGATCCGGCAATACATCCCGCTTGGGAACAGCACCTTTTCTTGGCATCAGTATCCCTCCTTCTTACAAAACTCTACAACATTACGTTAATTATTTTTTTGCAGGGGCAGCTTTTTTAGCACCGTATTTCGAACGACCCTGACCACGTTTGGCAACACCAGCAGTGTCAAGCGCTCCACGCACGATGTGATAACGTACGCCTGGCAAGTCTTTTATTCTGCCACCACGAATAAGTACAACCGAGTGTTCCTGCAGATTGTGTCCGATACCCGGAATATAAGCAGTTACTTCAATGCCGTTAGTTAAGCGCACACGGGCAACTTTACGAAGTGCAGAGTTAGGTTTTTTCGGAGTAGTTGTATATACTCTTGTGCATACACCACGTTTTTGTGGACATTCCTTAAGTGCAGGCGCAGTGGATTTTTGCACTAATTGTTCCCGGTTTTTGCGTATCAATTGACTAATTGTTGGCATGTTATTGACGCACCTCCTTCCCCAATCTCGTTATTTATTATTAAAAATTTCAGCCACAGGCGAGCCGGTGGATAAAATTATTAACGACCTACTTGTCCTAGTTCCTGCCTATTTTAACAATGCTACAGCCGCAGCAGCTACTTCAATACCACAAGCTTTCCCCAATTCAGCCATCGTTGACAACTCGTCAACTTCAACCTCTTTCTGGCTACATAGCTGTGCCAGCGGGGCAACTACCCGTTTATCAGCATCATCAGCAAGGTATACCTTAATGGCCAAACCTTTTTCCACAGCCCGCGCCGTTTGTTTAGCACCAATGGCTTTCTTTCGTTTCTTGAAAGCTTCCAGTTCTTCACTATTCACGGCGTTCACTCCTTCGGAAAAATGCAGGATTCTCAAGGCACTCTAATATATTATCATCTTGGTTTCCAAATGTCAATAAACTATTAGATTTTCTGCGCATTTTTAAAACCACTATACCGGGTGTTTCCAGAAGGCCATTTGCCACTATTTATTAGTACCCGGAATTACTGATTTTATCCTCTTATAACCTCCTTTGAGATTATAACATATTACAATTGATTGTAATAAAAAAAAGGAGCAGTTGCACCATCTAGGCATGATTTTGGGGTAAGAAGACCGCTCATGCAGTCCTTTGGGTTTGAGCATATCAGAATCCATGAATCCTATTGTAGTAGCTGGGATACAATCCCCCAAATATGATTTACAAGTAAAATCGGCGGTTAAGTTAAATTCCCTAGTAAAGAATATTCTAGGACGGTAATACTGTCTTAAGTTGAATCGATGGAATACAAGGAAAGTGGTTTTACTTTTGTCATTGACACAAAAGTAACAAAAGGTCTAGGCCTGAAGCCTCCAAAAGCTGAAAAGCCGGGCGATATTCCTAAAATCCGTAAACTCGCTACGCTCAAACAGTACGGATTTTTTTACGGAATACCTCCCGGCTTTTCTCCTGCGGAACGCTTTTTCCGGCAATGGCCGGGTCTACGAAGGCTACCGGGTCAGCACCATAGGGGCATAATTTTAATGCTATCTTAGTGGTTATGTTAACAAGATAAACCACCGTCTCTATACTCAAGCCGGGCGCAAACAGTACGGAGGCACAGGCGGCCGTTATGCAAAAGCGAAGGTTAAGCGCCAGCGGCGAAGCGTTGTATGACGGCCGCTTGTGCCGGTTTATTACTTGACACCTCTTGTTTTATCAGGCCTCTGCGACTCTCAAAACTTATAAATTCTGGTACATCTAAAAATGAGCCCGTAGGCTCATTAGCTTATTTATTAATTTTTTCTGCCAACATTCGTTGGTACTCAGTTAATAACACATCAAGCATCTGGCTTGCCCGGACAACTTCTGGATCAGTTAATGTTTTCTTCAGAGCAATTTCGTTCATCTTACCGCGTAGATTTTCAATCATTTCCTGAAGTTCAATTAGTTCTGCCATATTATCTCCCTTTCATTCTTGGATAACTACATTGTTCCCAATAATGAAGGGATATATATCAAGAATACACAGCTTGCGCTGCGCCTTTGGGCTAGAATAATAACAAAACAGGGACCGATTCGCATCGTTCCCTGTTCTATCATACTAAATAATTTTTCTGCTTATTCAGCAGGGACTATTTCCTCAGGTTGTTCAGCAATACATCTTTTCAAACGAATGTTTCTGTAACGGCTCATACCTGTTCCAGCAGGAACAAGTTTACCGATGATAACATTCTCTTTGAGTCCCAGCAGCGGATCAACCTTGCCTTTAATGGCAGCTTCTGTGAGCACGCGCGTGGTCTCTTGGAAGGATGCCGCCGACAAGAAGGAGTCGGTAGCAAGCGATGCTTTGGTAATACCGAGAAGAATGGGTCTGGCAATAGCCGGTTCTCCGCCAGCTTCAATCGCCTTAGCATTTTCTTCTTCAAAGGTATTGAGATCAATGTACTCGCCTGGCAAGAGTTCAGTATCGCCTGCTTCTTCCACCTTGACTTTGTGGAGCATCTGACGAACCATAACTTCTATATGTTTATCGTTAATCTCAACACCCTGCGATTTGTACACTTTTTGAACTTCATACACCAAGTACCGTTGGGTTGCTTTTAAGCCGCTAACTCGCAAAATATCATGCGGATTAACTGCACCCTCAGTCAGACGATCACCAGCCTCAACTTCTTGACCCTCGCTGACAATGAGTCTTGCGCCATAAGGTACCGGATATACTCGTTCTTCACCAAGAGAAGCATCGGCCGGATAAATAGTAACCCGACGCATACCTTTTATCTCTTTTACTTCCACCCTGCCGTCAACCTCAGTGATAATAGCCTGACGTTTGGGTTTACGTGCCTCGAACAACTCTTCTACCCTAGGCAAGCCCTGGGTGATGTCGTCACCGGCGACACCGCCGGTATGGAAGGTTCTCATGGTAAGCTGGGTACCCGGTTCACCGATCGATTGAGCAGCGATAATACCTACGGCTTCACCGACATCAACCATGTGACCTGTACCTAAGTTACGGCCGTAGCAATTAATACATACGCCATAACGCGAACGACAGGTAAGTACGGAACGGATAGAAACCTTTTCACGTACTTTAACGACCCGGTCTGCCAATTCTTCAGTAATTAGCTCGCTGACTTTGACAATAGTCTCACCGGTTGCCGGATCAATAATATCTTCTGCCGACATTCTGCCGACAATCCTGTCTTTAAGTGATTCAATAACGCCAGAGCCTTCTTTGATGGCCTCAACCTGAATACCCCTGACATTATTATTACGCACTTTAACTTCTTTAACAGAGCTGGCAAGCACGGCTTCAATGTGTTCTTCGGTAAACGGCGTCTCGGCCGGAACCAGTTCGACACCATCACTGGTGCGAATAGCCTCAGTCGTGTTTTTGCCAAGCATTTCGCGAATCATCGCTTCTTTGAGCGCAGCCCGTACTTTTTCTTCCGGAGCGCCAAGAACAATGGTTTCGGCAGCAGCGCGGCCTACGTCTTCCTCAACCTCATCTGCTTCACCCTCAATCATGATTTCGGGTACACCATTTTCTCCAATAAGACGCAATGCGTCTTCAGCAAGCAATGTTCCTTGCGGCAAAAGTATATCAGCCGTTTTGGGATCTAATACATCCTGAGCCAAAACTCTGCCAATCAAGGTATCCTTGAGCATGTCGATAGCCCCAGCACTTGATTTGGCAAGCCGCGCCCGTTCCCGCACTAAATTGAGTCCGACAACATCACAGTCTTCTTCGCGAACAATGACATCTTGTGCGACATCAACGAGACGGCGGGTGAGATAACCCGAGTCAGCTGTCCTGAGCGCTGTATCAGCTAGACCTTTACGTGCACCGTGAGTAGAGATAAAGTACTCTAACACAGTCAGGCCTTCACGGAAGTTAGCTTTAATCGGCAAGTCAATGATTCGGCCAGATGGATCGGCCATAAGGCCACGCATACCGGCCAACTGACGAATCTGTTGAATATTACCACGCGCACCGGAGTTCGCCATCATGTAAACAGGATTAAAGCGATCCAGGCTGTTCATAAGCGCGGTAGTAACATCATCAGTTGCGTTAGTCCAAAGGTCAATTGTCTTTTTATATCTTTCATCATCGGTAATGAGTCCGCGGCGATATTGTTTATCAATGGTATCAACCTTGGTTTCAGCTGCTGCCAAAATTTCTTTTTTGGCTGCTGGAATCTTGATGTCTGAGATCGCAATGGTTATCCCTGCCCGACAGGCAAACGCAAAACCAAGGCGTTTTACAGCATCTAAGACAACTGCTGTTTTTGCATTACCAAAGATTTGATAGGAATCGGCGACTAATCTGCCAAGCTGTTTTTTATCCATCAGCTTACCTAAATGCCAGCCATCATCCGCTTTTACATAATGCCTAAGTTCACTTGGTAATACTTCATTAAAGATCACTCGCCCTAATGTTGTATTCACCAAACCATAGCCTTCAATACGCATCTTGATTTTTTCATGCAATGTGAGTTCTTTATGCTGATAAGCGAGCAGGCCTTCATTAAGACTGGAAAAGGATCTAGGCTTGCCACTTTCTGGGTCTTTTTCAATTGTCAGATAGTACGCCCCTAGTACCATATCCTGGGTAGGAGTAGCTACCGGTCTACCATCTTTTGTAGATAAGATATTATGGGCTGACAGCATCAGCATCCGCGCTTCGGCTTGTGCCTCTGCCGACAGAGGGACATGAACTGCCATTTGGTCGCCGTCAAAGTCGGC
>JAEZVB010000077.1 GCA_023443285.1 Bacillota bacterium | reverse complement strand
CTCAACACCTGCTTTGTTTGATATTTCTTATCTCTATTTTACCATTTTTCTTCCTGACAGGCATGAAAAATCCGCTAAAACTCAACATTTTAGCGGATTTTTTTTGGACTAGTTTTCACACAGCCCCCACATCACCCATTCGCATGTTCAAGTTAAGTCAATAGCTTACCAAGACAGGCTCTATCAAACTATGCGGTGGTGTAATACCAATGTAATTCCCGTTTTAACTTCAATCAGAGCTTTTGCCTACCGCCGGCTCTGATCGCTTTATATTGATGACAACTCTTCTTAAATGCTATTTCCTTAGCAATTTATTGTGAATCCCTTTTTCCACTGGTTGCTCAATACCTCGATAATAGTCTAGACTATATTTACCTGGCCCGATAAAGCCTGCAGCGAAAAAGCTTAGTCCGTCCTCCAAAGATTGCGATGCTTTCTGCAAGCCCTTGCCATCAACCATCTGGCTGGTGAACGCTATTAACATATTGCTAAATAGTAGGAAGCAGGCTGGACGATAGAATAAGCCGAGCGCAAACAGTAAACCGCCGCCAAACTCAGCGAAACTAGACATAAATCCCCAAAAAGTTGGCGCAAACTCAATCCCAAAGGTGCCCATTGTCTTGCCAAGTCCAGCCCATTTCTCAGTTCCACCAATAATTTTAGGCCAGCCATGCCACATAAACATTCCCCCTAACCCTAGGCGGAACAGAAGCAAAGCCGAATCCATATAGTGTGAAAGCGCGTGCGCAAAATGCTGCAATAATTGTTTCAACAGATCACGTCCTCTAAATTATCGAATTCAATTCCAGCAAAAAAGCAACCTTGTAAAGGATCAAGTAATTCATCTTGCCTAAAGCTTTAGCTAGCTTCTATGTTTAAAGCTGGAGCATTCTGTTTGCGTATAATACTCTACACTATCTCCGCTAACCAGAATAGAATCTAAACTACACAATTTATTATCGTTATATGTACAAGTCTCTACCGAACATTTTAAACAATCACAGGAACCTGAACTTAATACATTATTGGTCAACTCAGAGTAATGCAGCTTATTTAAATAGGAACCACAGCTAGTTTGACATTCCTTATTAGCTGAATTGCCAACTATATCAACACAATTCGCATAACATATACCTGTCTTATTATGCGAACATTCAGTAACCTCGCAGTTAATTTTCATCATTTTTCTTTCCCCCTTTATTTGAAGTATCTATCAAGCAAGCCTTTAAAAGCGCACCCATGCCTGGCTTCATCTTTACACATTTCATGGACAGTATCATGAATGGCGTCTAGATTATGCTGCTTTGCTAAAGTTGCCAGCTTCTTTTTACCTTCACAAGCCCCATATTCCGCCTCAACTCTTGCACTTAAATTTGCTTTTGTATCAGCAACCACTACCTCGCCTAAGAGTTCTGCAAATTTTGCAGCATGTTCGGCTTCTTCAAAGGCAATCCGCTTGTAGGCTTCAGCCGCCTCGGGATATCCTTGTCGATCTGCTTGACGCGACATAGCTAGATACATCCCTACTTCCGTACATTCACCCAAAAAATTAGCCCGCAGACCCTCTGCGATTTCTTCCGGGACATCTTTCGCAATTCCAATTCTGTGTTCATCTGCCCATGCCAGTTCTCCTGTCATTTCTTTAAACTTATCTTGGCTGGCTTTACAAACTGGGCATTTCTCAGGCGGCTCTTCACCTTGATGAACATATCCACAAATAGTGCAAACAAATTTTTTCATACTTCCTCCAACTTTTATAGAATAGAATCAAACCTTACAGATATATAGTATTGGAATTTTTTTTATAACCATACTCTGCGCATTACAGTTTTCATCATTTTTCTGAAACAGGCGCTAATCTCGCACGACATGTGGTACAATAGTAACATTACATTCTGGGAGGAACACTATGATGGACTTTGCTCTAGAAAATCACTTACGTTCTCTTTATGCTGAAAATCCATTTGTAAATTTACTTCAAATGAAAATTGTTGAAATGTCTAAAGGTAGTATTACACTCAACATGCCTATCGAAAATAAACATGCCAACTTATATAAAGCGACACACGGCGGCGCAATAGCTTCTCTCGCCGATACTGCTATGGGGTTGGCTTGTGCCACCACCGGCAAAAAGGTTGTTACTCTTGATATGAATTTAAATTATATACGTAATGTACCTATTGGCGATTCACTTACTGCTGTTGCAAATCTAATCCATAATGGCAGCAGAACTATGGTTTCTGAAACCAATATTTATAACAGCGAAGATAAGATTGTTGTTGCTGCTAGAGCCACTTTTTTTGTTACCGGCACATTTCTCTAAGATAATCATCATTGGACATTAAATGCCCTGCAATCCTTGCGGTTGCAGGGCATCTATCATTTAATAAATTCACTTATTCCTTGGGCAACTGCCCTTGCCATTGCTCTTTGCCAATCTGGGTCTGCCAGTTTTTTTGCTTCCTCAGGATTTGAAATGAAGGCCATCTCCAAAAGTACTGCCGGCGCATCCGTATAGCGCAAAATATAAAAATTCACTTCCTTGTCCGGATCACCATCATCCCAATCAGCCCTAAGCTGTAAATCTGGAAAGGTGTTTGTCACCTGATTAATGATGCAAATAGCCGCACGATCACCTGCTGATTCACCCTGGGTTGTAAAGATTTCAACCCCATGGGCTTGTTCATCGACAGCCGCGTTGCAATGAAGAGATACCACCAAGTCCGCACCCCAATTATTAGCCAATTCACACCGATACGCCAAACTATCTGTTTCCATCTGTTCTTCCTCAGTCCTCGTCATCAACACCTGATACCCTGCAGCTACTAGATATTTTTTCACCTGACTGGCAACAACTAGGTTTACCGTAGCCTCCTGTAACCCGGTTTCATTGTTAACTGCACCTGGATCAATATTCCCTCCCGCGTGACCGGGATCAAGACATACCCTGGCCATTCCTTACCCCTCCTCCGTTTAGTTCGCTATAATAATATATTCCATATTAAGTCATTATTAAACTTACTATTTAAACTTTACAAAACTTTTCTTACCCTCACAAAACGTATATTGGGTATTACTATGTTATTATGAAAAATCCGTTCAAGATAGAAGTGGTTTTTCACATAAGAAAGGCCTTTACTTTTTCCAAATATAATAGTATACTTAGAATTGCCCCTATAGGCCCGAGGAATTTTCCATTAGTCCTTCTCATTTAGAGAAGCCCAATGAGTAAATCTTCTAAAGCTAGGTCAGGGTAATCTTTATGAGGAGGTCATATAACATGGCCGAAGACAAAACATTAACATGCCGCGATTGCGGCGCTGAGTTCGTTTTCTCAGCATCAGAACAAGATTTCTTTGCAGAGAAAGGGTTCACCAACGAACCTGGCCGTTGCCCGGAATGCCGTGCAGCTCGCAAACAACAAAACCGTGGTGGTTTTGGTGGCCGCAGCTCCAACTTCCAACAACGCGAAATGCATGACGTAACCTGTGCTGCTTGCGGTTGTCAAACCCAAGTACCGTTCCGTCCGAGCAGCGATCGTCCTGTATATTGCAGAGACTGCTTTAGCCAACAAAACAACAGACGTTACTAGGATATGTACTCCCTTGCTTCTTGCAAGGGAGTTTCCTTATTTTACGGCAATTAAAAGAACAAGACAGAAAGGTTAACATTAAACCTTTGTCTTGTTCTTTTTAATTATGCAAAAAATATATACATACAAACAAGATTACACGCCAGCATCACAGGCATACCAATAACAAAATTTGAATGCAAAGTCTTATGCCTATACATATACATTCCTGCGAGTACGCCAGTTGCCCCACCAAATAGCGCCATCAGCCAGAAGGATCTTTCGCGAATCCGTCTGGCTCGGCTCCGAGCATACTGCTTATCTGCCTTTACCATTAAAAATGCGGCTACATTCCAAACCCAACACACTACAAACCAAATGGGCAAATCATAATTACTCAAATTATGTATCCTCTTTACATGGTCTTAGCAGATAAGCTATTAAGTCTGACCTCGTTCGGAATGGTAATTTTATCAATACTGTTAAATTTAGAAAAAAACATGCTCGTAACAAGCTTTGTATTATTAAACATTTCCCGAATCGTCGTCTTATCAGCATCAGATAGTTTCTTTTCATTTTCAACAATACTATTGCCCATTGCCGCTAACATGTCTGACATGTCTATGTCAGTTCTAGAAATAATAGCCGTCTTTTTGTTAATCGCTACCTTATAGGTAATATCTCCTATATTCTTGAAAAAATCTTCCGGCAGTTTTGAATTCTTCATGTTTGAAGAATTCAAAATCCGCTCAATACTTTCCCTCAAATAACTTCCATCCATGGTAACTGCGAAGACAGATATCTCATCGTTTTCCTCGACCAGCACAACATTTGTAACAGCCTTAGCATAATTTGCATAATCAACAAGTGGATCATAATGGAGCATGCTTAGTCTCTCCCACTTGCCGTTTGTATTGGAATAAATAAAAACTTGTCCTTTTGTTTCTTCGATATATTGTGTAATCTTTTGCTCTTTTTTAGCCGAACCATCATCTACCGTAATTTGCATAACATTTTTAGCCAGCAGAGGTTTTACCTGCGTATCACATTCGCCATGCATAACAATGTCTATGGTCTTACCAAATATCGACATAGAACCTGTAGTTTCTAAAGTCATCTGATAACTCTGCATCCCCGACATTTTCTCATAAGCCTTAATCACAAGTTCCTTGTATTCGTCACTTGTTGCCGCCCTTACGTTGGCGACACTACAAACAGACACTACTGTCATCATCAAGACTACCATTACTAACTTTGACAACACTCTTATACTCATCTGACCGCCCCTTTTCTCAAAGTCTGCTTTTTTCCTCAGCAAATATCTTTATTCTACCATAAAAGTAAATATCCTCCGTTTTTAAAATAAATGGAGACTTAATTCAGACGGCGTTTTGACGCTGCCTGAATTCTAGTCGAAATTATCCAGGGACTTAGCCGCTCTTACTCCCGCTTTAAAAGCGGGAGTCTTAGAGCGGGTTAGTCATCGGATAAATTAAAAAAATGTAAGTGAACATTCCTTAAGGTCTATTCTAATTACCAATTATTATGTTAAAATGCTGTTGAGATTACTTTTGTATTGCGACAAGAATGGAGGATCAAACAAATGTGTCGTAAAAGTTATTGGTTAGTTTCCCTGCTTGTTATTACCTTACTTGTATTTGGTGCAGCACCAGCGGCTTTTGCAGCCTCCAAAACCAATACAGCAAAAGCACCTACTAAACAAAAGTCTTCAACCAAGCCCAATTCTGGCAACACCCAAATAAAGAACCTGCAACAATTATTGGCTACCACTGGTTTTTATCCCGGTTCTATGACCGGTCTATTAGATACCTCCACCAAAGAGGCTATTATCTTGGCACAAAAAACATTGCAGCTAAAACAGACTGGCCAATATGATCAAAAGCTTGCTGATTTACTAACAAAGGAGGCTCAAAATAAGCCTAAAAACTATCGCAAAAAGCTTTCGATGCAGGCAACTGCCTATACTTCTCAAGATCCAGGCTGTGGCAATTTGACTAAGCGTGAACACTACCTGCGCAAAGGGCTTGTCGCAGTTGATCCCAAAACAATTCCTTTAGGAACTCGGTTATACATAGAGGGTTATGGCTATGCTATTGCAGATGACATTGGTAGCGCAATTAAAGGTGCCAAAATTGATTTAGCTTACGAAAATCGCAAAGACGCCTTTAAATTCGGTCGCAAAACGGTTACAGTTTTGGTTCTAAGCTAAGGTTAATTATTTTCACCATATTAAGGTAAAGCAACTAACCCGCTCTCAACTCCCAAATATACAAGGCTGGGAGTTAGGGCGGGTTAGTTGTTACACCACGCTTATTGCGGTACGATAACAAGCTTTACCGGCAAGTTCGATGCACCTGGCGGACTGAATGTTAACGACAATGGATCTCCGCCTTCAAAAGTGCCGATGAAGGCAAAATCTTTCTGCCTATTGTCTCCAAAATATAACCTATCCCGTGGTATTGACAGCGGGCTCCAATATACATCAGGATGGTTTATTGCAAGTGCCCCGGCATAATGTCCACCCATTGGCACAAGATAATAATTAATTCTTCTTCCCTTTTGGGAGGGAAGCAACACTCGATAGACAACGCCGTAGTTTCCATAATTGACAACCTTGCTGCCATCGGTAGCATCAATACCATTTAGATAAGAATCTATATGATTATCTGCTAATGTTATGCCAATTGTCCCATCCTGTTTAGGGTCATACACATCAATTGGAGCAAGCTCCCGGTCTGCTCCGTCAAAAGTACCTCGTAAACGCCATTGATCAGCAGGCAATACCTTTAATTTTTTGGCAAACGTCACACTATCTGCGGTTACAGGCAGCATTATTACTTTAACAGTTATTGGATTATCTACCGTAAAATCATAAATACCATTTATCAGCATATTGGGCATCATCATTTCTTCTATCTTTGCGGATAAGGGCATTACCGTCCCTGGTGGAACAGTAAGTTTATAAGCATTCTTGTCCTCAGAGAAATATAAGTTCTGCGCTTCCTTCCCTACCACCATCCACGAATAATCTGGCCCCGAAATAGTAGATCGGCTAACAGTAATCTGTGCTGGTTTCGTTCCTTTATTCTCCAGCAATACGGCCATCTTTTTTACATCTGGTGATGCATTAACATGGTAAAAGAAGAGCCGTACCTTGCCTTTTACCGTATCTTGATACAAAATACCATCTTGTTCAACCATTTCCGGACTATCTGATAGCAGCAGTTTACCCTCCGTAGAACTGCTCTTCATTTCCCACTCGGGAAGAGTATCAAGATTCATCCCTTTAGCACTAAAGGCGGCAACCACAATCCCGCCTCCCATAAAATTTACTATAACCATTACAACTAAAATCAGCTTCCATACCTGTCTCATAGTGACCCCCCGTAGCAATTTCGGATTAAAATCAAACATTTTTTTAAAATTCTTCCAAAACTATAAATATCCTGCAGTGTTTTCAGCTTTACGACATAAAAAACCACGATTCATCCAACACTCGGAGGAAAATCGTGGTTTTTATTTACATTCTTTACGGCAAGCCTTACTATACAGGCTTGCCTTTGGTATGAAGAGGGACATAATCAGAATAAGCCTGGACGTGCCCCGCATGTACTTCTTCAAAATCAACAATAAAAAGATCGGGATTTTTCTTTAGATCAAGTTCAATCAGCTTATTGACTTCAGAACCATCCTCACTAGAAATAATTCGCACAACGGGGGTGTTCTTGCTTTTTAGACCAACACCCAGAATTAGACCACTTTGCCGGTTATTAAGCCGCACCGTTTTGCCCATGGGATAGATGGCCACATTTTGGTTAAACTTATCGACAATCTCAGGGTTAAAATACTCTCCTGCCGCCTTGTTCAAAATAGCAGCTGCATAATAAACCGGAGTAGGACGGCGATGCGGCATTCCTGCAATCAGGCGATCATAGACGTCGGCAATACCAATAATTTGCGCATATTCACAAATGGTATCTCCCTCAAGCCCCATAGGATAACCACTGCCATTCCAGCGCTCATGATGCTGAAAACAGGCGTTTATAACATCAATAGATAAATTCTCATTTTTTTTCAAAATCTCTAATGAGTAAAAGGGATGCTGCTTATATTCCTCCATACCTTCATTAGTAAGATAGTTTGGATATTGCAGTGCTAATTGTTTGGAGAATTTAATTTTTCCAATATCATGGAAAATAGCGGCTAGACCTAATTCATACAACTGCTTATTGTCATAGCCTTTGGCAAGACCGGTCATAACTGATAAGATACAGGTATTCACGGCATGGGAAAACATATATTCTTCCTTACGGCGAATATCCAAAAGATGAATCATGTTCTCTGGCTTTTGGTCAAGTTGATTGACCAAATCGCTGACAATACCTTTTATGCGGTCAAGCTGTACCCCTTTACCAACTCGAAAGTGATTAATGACCTCCTTGGCAGCCGTCATGGCTTGTTTACGCTGCTTGGGGTCATAATGGTCTTCTGCAAATTCTTCAGAGTCGGCTATTGGAATCACTGGATCGCCAACAAATAAAGAAGTAATTCCTTTATGGCGTAGATACTGAATATATCTTTCTTTTATTTCTATTCCCTCATGCAATAATACGGTACCATCAGCTGCCATGAGCGGTTTTGATAAATACATTCCTGCTTTTATTTCATCTAATGATATGCTTTGCATAGAATCCCCCGTTTACCAATAAGTATATTGCCGTCCATTATATATATCGGGAATTGTGCAAGAATACTTAAAGTGGCAAAGAAAATAGTACCCTGCGGCTACTTATTAATAGTTCCCTGGTTACTATGCTATTCCCTTTATATTCTTTATTTATGGCTCGGTTCAAAGCAGTGAAAGTTTTTGGAAACCATCATAAGAGAACCAACACCCAAGAACCACAAGAAAAGCCGCACAAAGCTTCAATACACCCAGGTATATTTTGTCACTAATAAAATTACGGCCGGTATCTACAATAAACGAGATAAACGCATACCATAGCAAGTCTGCTAAAATATGTCCCGCAAAAAACATGATTACACCTATAACCCCCAAATTCATGGCTACGATAACATAGCTTACACCGACAGTTGCCCACCACAGCGACCAATACGGGTTTGTCAAACTAAGTATTACACCGGAAATCCAGGGCTGAATTGACTGCTTAGATTTTTCTCCCACACTGGTTTCAGCCTCGGAAAAGTCCAGACTTACGTCTCCATTTTTAGCACTTTTATATATTCCCCAACCAAACCACAGCAAAACAACACCGCCTACAAGCCCAATACTGCCTGTAACAATAGGCTGCTGAATGTAATAGGTAAGCCCACCGGCAAGACATACTACCAGCAAGAGTTCAACAATACTATGACCAAACACAATTTGCGGTCCAACCCAAAAACCTCGCCTTGGTGTTTCGCTTATTGTTACGGTAAGCATGGGGCCAGGCATCATGGCACCAGAAAATCCAACTATAAATGCAGTTGTAAATAAAGTAATATAATCCATGTTACTCCTCCATATCCAATATGAAACCTTACGTTTAAGAATATCTTCCCTTGAATTGGAAGTCAATCACATTTTTAGGATGTAAGTTATTAGCCAAGTGTCCTTCTCCAAAACCCATAATTATAAAAGAACTCTGAATTCACCAGATTCGCGAATTCAGAGTTCTTCTTTTTTCAATCAATTGTCCTTTTATTCTTTCATTTGCTCTGCAATAATTTCAGCTACATGCTTAATTTTAATATTTGGAGCTTGTTTATCCAGGCCACCTTGAATTTGCATCATGCAAGCAGGACACCCTACAGCAATTACATCAGCTCCGCACTCTTTAATATTGTCGATCTTTTTCTTCAGTATTGGCATAGAAAGCTCAGTATATTTGATACCAAAAGCACCTGCCATGCCACAGCATTTATCGCTATCTCGCATTTCCACAAATTCATAACCTGGGGTCGAGGCTAATAATTTTCTTGGTTCGGTGTAGATATTAAGACCACGTTTCATATGGCAGGAATCATGATAAGTGACTTTCTGTCCGCCATCTGATTTTTTAAGCTGACCAAGCTTTTCGTATTCAGTTGCCACAAAGCTTGTAAACTCGCGAACACGATGAGCTAATTTCTCAATTCGCTTGCTCCAATCCGGATCATCTTTAAGTAATTCGACATAGGTAAGATGCCAGGTTTCAGCACATGTCGGGCAAGCGAACATAATATAATCCGCATTGGCTTCTTCGAAAGCAAGTATATTCTGTTTGGCAATTTTTCTGGCCGTTTCCAGATCACCCATACCGATTACCGGCTTACCACAACAACTTTGGGCTTCCGGAAATACCATTTCCATATTGAGATTCTGTAAGACTTTATAAACAGATTCACCAATTTCCGGGAAAACAAAATCAATATTACAGCCACTAAAGAAGGCTATCCGCTTTTTAGGCTTCTTCACTTGTTTGGTAACCCTTTTCACCCGATCCCGGAAAGGTGTATCCGCAACTGCAGGCAGGCTGCGATCTTTTGCCAATCCGGCAAAAAACAATGGCAAGTGTCTAATTACGCGCCCGGTGGTAAACGGTTTTTGCCCAATGGAAGCCAAGCGCAGCAAGTTGTGAAATACCTTGCGATTAGCAAGAACATTTTCAAAAACTGCTTTTACGCCAAAAGGCAGTCCTTCTTTCTCAACAGTTTTAGCACGCAAATACTCAATTAGGCCTGGAATATCAATTTTGCCAGGACAGATTTCAGTACACCGGCGGCAGCCAATGCACATTTCGTTAATTTGTTTAAAATCATTCATGCTATTTAATAAAGCAGTTAAAATTGCACCAATTCCTCCAGCATAAATATGACCGTAAACATGTCCACCAACTAAGGTATACACTGGACAGACATTTAAACAGGAAGCACAACGTACACACTGATAGATTTGTTTAAGTTTATCATCTTCTGCTGCTTTCAGGCGTCCATTATCAAAAAGAATGACATGCAGTTCCTTCTCTTGTTCTACCCATTGTCCATCTTTCTTTACCAGAGCCGGAGCAGGTCCGGAAATCATGCTCATATAGCTCGTCATTAGCTGCCCGGTAGCATTTCTTGGCAATGTACTTAAAATGGGTACAGCGTCTTTAATTGTCGGAATTAGTTTTTCATAGCCAATGATAACAACTTGAATCGGCGGCAGTGTGGCAACTAAGCGAGCATTTCCCTCATTGGTTACTAAACCGATGGCACCATTTTCTGCAATACCAAAATTAGCCCCGGTGATGCCCATATCTGCTAGTAGAAATTCATCTCGTAATGCTACTCTGGCTTCTTGAACCATTAGGGCAATGTCAGGCTCAACATCCTTATGCAGTTCTTGAGAAAAGTATTCGGCCACTTGGTTACGATCCAAGTGAATGGCAGGCATAACCATATGAGAAGGTTTATGACCAGCGATAGAAATAATCCATTCGCCCAAATCTGTTTCCTTTACATACAAGCCCTTTTCTTCCAGGAAATGATTCAGGTGAATTTCTTCTGTAGCCATAGACTTAGATTTTACAATCCGTTTAACACCTTTTTCGATACATAAATTATTAAGGTATTGTTTGAGAGCATCTCCGTCTTTAGCCCGAAAAACTTTACCGCCGCGTGCAGTCACTTGCGCTTCAAATTGGTCGGCGATTTCCTCAATTCTTTCTACAGTGTCTATTTTCATATCCCGCACCGAATTACGCAAAGCATCAATATCATCAACATTTTCATAAGCTTTGGCACGAGCGATAGGATACGCTTCAGCAAATCGGTTTAAAGCACCGCGTAAAGTCTCATCCATTAATTTTTCGTTAATCTCTTGTTTTAGGTTGCGGTTAGGATTTGTCACCCTCTATACCCCCTTTGTCACTTCATCAATAGCGATAATTATCAGTTGGCTAGGGCCATGTACACCAATAGTTAGTACTCGCTCAATATCTGATGTACGGCTAGGGCCAGTGATGAAGCTGATATATCCATGGTTAAACACAGTAGAAATTACTTCAAAAGCCGTTTTTATAGTAGCGGTAATATGATTGCTGTTTAAGATAACAATAGATATTGGGGGAAGAGTAGTAACCAGACGTTGCTCAATAGCCAGCCCGTCTTCACAAACACTGCCTGTTTCAGCAATAGCAAATTCCACAGCGGCAATACCAACATCTGCTGTATCGGCATGATTTCGGATATCAGCTTGTGCTGTGTATAAATCTACACCGACCGATTTTAAAGTATCTGCTAATCCCTTAGCTGGAGACATTACTTCCGAAGTAGCAACCACTTTTTTCGCATTATTCGATTTAATGACATCAAGAATGGCTGTTTGTGCCTCCGCTGCTGTTTTTACTCGGATTATTTTAGCGGCAACATTTTGGGCACGAGTTGCAAACTCGTCAAAAAATTGATTACCAAAGCATTCCTTAGGGAATGCCTCTCTCCAGTCTTTACTTATTTTTTTCATACTTCACGTCCTTTTTTAATTAAATTATAAAATACCGTACTGGTATGGTGGTCTGACCAGTATATTCTAAATTCGATACCAAAAATCCTTCTTAATATGACAAGCAAATTATATTTTTTTATTTTTTTGAATTATGTAACTTTGCAAGCAGGAATTTGACGAATAATGTTGAAATTGACATACACTGGTCAGACCACTAGTCCAGTTTTATTGTTAAATATTGGTTGTCGAAAGAGAGGTGAACTATACAGTTAGCCATTGAAGCTATGTATCGCAAATTACAATAGGTAAAATTTAGAATAGAGGTGTATATGATGTCGTGGACT
>JAEZVB010000006.1 GCA_023443285.1 Bacillota bacterium | reverse complement strand
ATGTAAGCCCATCGCACCAATTTCCTACCGGATATATTATGCCTGTAGGCAAAAGGGTGCAACTTTTAAATTGGGCTGAGAGCGTAGCGGGTATTGTTATCGAAGATGATTATGACAGTGAGTTTCGTTACTTTTGCCGCCCAATTCCAGCGCTCAAAGGGCTTGATAATGGAGAACGGGTAGTGTATGTAGGATCGTTATCCAAGATCATACCACCGTCAATACGAATCAGCTATATGGTACTGCCGGAACCGTTACTGGCAGGTTTTCAGAGAAATTCTGCCTTATATAATCAGGCTGCTTCGACGATTGAGCAGCTTGCACTTGCGCAATTTATGGCAGATGGCTGCTTGGAACGTCAGATCCGCCGTTTGCGTAAATTGTATTACGGAAAAAAGGGTATGCTTTTTGAAGCAGTAAAAGATATTTTAGGCAATCAGGTAGATATTGAAAAAACTGAATCAGGACTGTACATCATTCTTAATGTAAAATCTGAGCGTAACGCTGAGCAATTACTGGAGCGGGCTTTAGCAAAAGGTTGCCGCGTAGCCGCTGTTCAAGACTATTATTTGCAGAATACATCGGAAAACACCTCGCGCATCCTCTTGTACTTCTCCAAAATTCCTGCTAATGAAATAGCAACGGCAGTTAACTTGCTAAGAGATGCGTGGTTTGGATGAGAGGTAGCGAAAGGATGGTAGCATGGCGTATAAACTAATCTGCATCGATGTTGACGGCACGCTTTTGAATAGTAAACACAAAGTTAGCAACTGGACTAAGGCGATACTGCAACAGGCCCATCAACAAGGCATTCATATTGTAATATGTACTGGGCGAATGTATACAGATGCCGAATACTTTTCTAATCTTATTGGTGTAAAGTCACCGATAATTGCCTCAAATGGAGCTTTCATAAAAGAAAAAGATAGAGATAAGGTTATTTTTAAGGATGTTCTAGGTCAAAAGCTATCACTACAATTATTGGAAGTATTTCAAAAACATCATATACATCCTTATTTTTGTACTCCTGAAAAGTATTATTACGGGAATATTATTTTCAAACTTTTTTATATTGCCACTAAATTGCTGGGAAGAAGAAGTAATTCAATTGATATGAAATATATTTCTTCCTGGCAACAGTGGCAAAAGATAGTGAATGCCGAAGGAAACAATATGGTAAAATGCGAGATTATCTATCGGGATAATGCTTCGGTTGAAAACTTGCAGAGAGAACTACGGTGTATAGAACAATTAGAAGTTGTTAATTCTTCCAAGCATAATATCGAAATTACCCGTAAAGGAGTTTCGAAAGGAAAAGCAGTAGCCATGTTGGCAGCTATGTATAATCTGAAGCAGGAAGAAATAATAACTATTGGTGATAGTGAAAATGATGTGTCTATGATCGAATATGCCGGATTGGGCATTGCGATGGGAAATGCCCTAGATAGTGTAAAACAAAAAGCTGATTATATAACAGATTCAAATGATGATGAGGGAGTGGCTAACGCTATAAGTAGGTTTGTTTTGGGGAAATAATTATTAGAATAGGAATTATATAAGCACGTAAGAAAACTGCGATTCGTGGTTTTCTTACGTGCTTTATTTTTTTGTCTTAACAGAAAAAAATAATTAATTTGCTTGTCATATTTTTTTACATATATGGATATATTTTCAACAGACAAGGCTTTTACTTCAGCTTCGAATATGCCGGCAAGTGAGGTTCAGCCTAACAAAACAAATCAACCAGTCACATGTTTTTTCCAAGCATGTAATAATCCTAGGTTGATGATTGGAGGCATGATTAAGCAGCGTAATTAATCGTTTCACATAGCGTTAAATCCGCCATTTTAACAAGGACTAGCAGTGTCAGAATCTACGGCACTGACATTATTACCTATTTAAAAGCAGGAGATAAATAATGAGTAAGTCTAAACGCTTAAAACTTTTAAGTATGGCGATCTGCATTTTTCTACAGACATTATCTGTTGCACCAACGTGGACTGTGAATAGTGATTATCCAAAACCCAAAGATGATATAGCCGTCAAAGGCGATGTATATGTTGATAAAAATGTCTTCGTAGATAAGAGTCTAGACGTAGAAAGCACGTTAAACGTAGATAACACTTCTAAACTCAAATAAATTGTTTTAAATAGTGCTAAATCGTTTTTAACAATCTTCATCAGTGTTCAAATATATGGCACTGAATGCTTTTACGTATTTCCAATTAATATAATTAGGAGGTAAGAAATGAGTAAGTCTAAACGTTTGAAACTTTTGAGTATGGCAATATGTCTTTCTCTGCAAACATTTTCTGTTGCACCGGCATGGGCTGCCCCCGGCGAAATCGACCTCTACGCTAATTATCATCTTCATGGCCGAGTAAGTGTAGATGGACAGATTCATGGGGTAAAGGATGGAGAACAGACTCGCGATGCTGTAAATAAGGGACAACTAGACGCAGAAAAGACAGCTCGTGAAACAGCCGATAGCACTCTGCAACAAAATATAAACAATGAAACAGGAGCGCGCATAGGAGCAGATATGATGCTTGGCGGCGCCATAATTCAGGAAAATATCGAGCGAAAAGCCGCCGATAAGAAAGAAACAGACGAGCGCAAAGCAGCCGATAGCACTCTGCAACAAAATATAAACAATGAAACAGGAGCGCGCATAGGAGCAGATATGATGCTTGGCGGCGCCAT
>JAEZVB010000130.1 GCA_023443285.1 Bacillota bacterium | reverse complement strand
ATGGCGCGACTTCCTGTAAGTTATTATTTTACTACACGTCCTTTCGCCCGAATGAGCTGGACAATATGTGGTTCAAGCAGGAAGTCATATCAATTTTGTGGTCGAGTTCTTAGCTCAAAAAGTATCGACCTTATGCCACACTTTAATTATACGACATTGTTTTCGTTTATGGTGATGCTACAGCGCGCGTTGCATCTGATTTTGTGGCGATGACAAAAGGGAGACCCCGCTATTACACTAGCGTTCATGGATTTGACTATTGAATATCTGATGTGCGCAAATCCCAAGGACCGCGTTAGCAAGGTC
This sequence comes from Bacillota bacterium, assembly GCA_023443285.1. Taxonomy (GTDB): domain Bacteria; phylum Bacillota; class Negativicutes; order Sporomusales; family Sporomusaceae; genus Sporomusa. The sequence continues at coordinate 16,004 of JAEZVB010000130.1, read as the reverse complement.
TTACACATTCGAATTAAAAGTCACAAAAGGTTTAAAAGTCAAAAAGTCAGAAATAATAAGCCAGCGTGAGAAAACAGAACATTTCTTCTCACTAATGCCTAAACTGCTGCATTCTTGCCTTATTTGACCTTTATCGACTTTTTAATTAATAATCGTTTTCTGCTAATATAAAGATGTAAGCAAACAAATACTCCCAGTAATTTGATTACTAAATATAAATAAAGAGGAGGCGCAAATTATGGGAAAAGTAGTAGGTATAGATTTAGGTACTACCAACTCGTGTATATCTGTATTGGAAGGAGAGCGTCCTGAGGTTATCGTCAATGCGGAAGGTGGCCGGACTACACCCTCAGTTGTTGCATTTCGCGATAACGAGCGTCTTGTCGGTCAGCTAGCCAAACGCCAATCGGTTTTAAATCCCACAAAAACCTTTTATTCCATAAAACGTTTTATTGGCCGTCGTTTCGACGAGGTCACCGACGAAATGAAGCTGGTTCCTTACAAAGTAACCCAGGGAGCCGACAACAATGTTAATTTCATTGTTGATGACAAGCACTATGTACCGGAAGAAATTTCAGCTCAGGTACTGCGCAAACTGGTAGATGACGCAAGCAAATATCTAGGGGAAAAGATAACCGATGCGGTTATTACCGTCCCTGCTTATTTTAATGATGCCCAGCGTCAGGCTACCAAGAACGCCGGCACTATTGCCGGACTCAATGTACTTAGAATTATCAACGAGCCCACCGCTGCCGCTCTAGCCTATGGCCTTGATAAGAAAAAGAACGAAACAATCCTGGTATTTGACTTAGGCGGCGGTACTTTTGACGTATCTATTCTCGAAGTCGGCGATGGCGTGTTTGAGGTTAAATCCACCAACGGCGATACCCACTTAGGCGGCGACGATTTTGATAAAGCCATTGTTGATTGGCTGGCAGCCGAATTTAAAAAAGACACCGGCATTGACCTGCTTAAAGACAAACAGGCACTGCAGCGTCTTACCGAATCGGCTGAAAAAGCTAAGATTGAACTGTCGGCAGTTACCGAAACACCGATCAATCTCCCCTTCATCACTGCCGATGCCGGCGGACCCAAGCATCTTGACAGCAAGCTTACCCGAGCGAAATTCGACGAAATCACTCATAGCCTGGTAGAACGCTGCCGTATCCCGGTTGAAAAAGCACTGGCTGATGCCAAGCTGTCTGCCAAAGACATTGATGAAGTCATTTTGGTAGGTGGTTCAACCCGTATCCCGGCTGTTCAGCAAGTAGTCAAACTCATAACCGGCAAAGAACCCAATCAAAGTGTAAACCCGGATGAAGTGGTAGCTGTCGGTGCAGCCATCCAGGGTGCGATCTTAAGCGGCGACCTCAAGGATGTTGTACTGCTGGATATTACCCCGCTGTCTCTGGGTGTAGAAACCCTGGGCGGCATTATGACTAAGATCCTTGAACGCAATACCACCATACCTGCCCGTCGCAGCCAGGTATTCAGCACGGCTGATGACAATCAGCCCGAAGTAGACATTCATGTACTACAGGGAGAGAGAGAAATGGCCAAAGACAACCGTTCACTCGGTCAATTCAAATTAGGCGGTATCCCGGCTGCTCCCCGCGGCCTGCCGCAAATCGAAGTCACCTTCGACATCGACGCCAACGGTATTCTTAAGGTCAGCGCCCAAGACAAAGCCTCAGGCAAAGAACAATCTATCACCATCAGCAACTCCGGCAACCTAGATACAGCCGATATTGAGCGCATGGTGGCAGATGCCAAGCAATATGCCGCCGAAGATAAAACCCGGCGCGAATTGGTTGAGCTGAAAAACGAAGTGGATTCGCTTGCTTACCAAGGCAAAAAACTGGTAGCGGAAAAAGGTGATGCACTGCCGACTCATATCAGCGGACGCTTGACTGCAGCTGTCGAAGCCGCGCAGCAAGCTGAAGCAACCACCGAAAAGGATAAATTGCTGCAGCTAAAAAATGAACTGGAACAAGCCTACAGTCAGGCCAGCCAATATAACGCAGGCGATACAGGAGCAAAAGACGGCAGCAATCCTGCTTCTCAAGCCAAACCAAATGACGACGTGATCGACGTTGACTATGAAGCCAGCTAATATTATTTAAATGGAGGGGGTGATGCTCATGAAATATATTGATTACTATGAAACCCTCGGAGTGTCCAAAACAGCATCCGAAAAGGAAATAAAACAGGCGTACCGTAAACTGGCCCGCCAGCATCACCCCGATCTTCATCAGGGTGATGCCAAGAGCAAGGCCGAAGAAAAGTTCAAACTGATTAATGAAGCTTATGAAGTACTGGGCGATCCTGACAAACGCGCCAAGTATGACAAACTGGGTATGAATTGGAAGGCAGGCGACGAAGTTCCGTTTGATCAGAATGCTAACCATGCCTATACGTACCACACAGCCAGCGACTTTGGCGGCGGCAGCTCTGCCTTCAGCGATTTCTTTGCCAATATCTTTGGTCAAGACTTCTCTCACAGCCAATATACCGGCGGTCGATCAGCCAGAACCAATATCAGCGCCGAAGACATTGACGCCGAGATCAGCTTAACTGTGGAAGAACTCATCCACGGTGTGGAAAAAGATATTTATCTGTCAGCACCACAAGTGTGCCCGACCTGCCAAGGCCAGCGCTTCAGCCAGCAGGGTATCTGTCCTACCTGCCGGGGCGCAGGCGTTATTGAGGATACTAAAACCGTTAAGGTAAAAGTGCCTGCCGGCCTCTATCCTGGCGCATCTCTGCGCCTTAAAGGCTTAGGCGGCAAAGGCTACGGCAATGGCCCAGCCGGCAACCTGCTGCTCCACCTCAAGGTGGCTGACAGCAGCACCTGGCAAGTAAATGGCAGTGACCTGGAGACTCAGCTTACCATTTATCCTGAGCAAGCCGTGCTGGGTGACAGTGTTAAAGTACCTACACCGCATGGCACAGTACAGCTAAAGATTCAACCCGGCACGCACTCCGGTCAGAGGTTACGCCTAAAAAACAAAGGGCTGCCTAAAAAACAAGGCTTGGGCGATCTATATCTTAGAATTTCAATCGACATCCCGCAAAACCTGTCCCAAGCAGCCAAAGACCTCTACCAGCAGCTATATAAAATTAATACCGGCCAAGAAGAACAGGAATCTAAAATCGCTTAGTTGCTTTATAACAAAAACAAGTCCGCACCATTTCGTGGTACGGACTTGTTTATTTATTTGCTAGCCAGGTTTAACGCCGCATTCATACTGCCCATCTTGTAACCCGCCAAATCTAGAGTCACATAGGTAAACCCAAGCTTCCGAAGTTCACTGTTAATAACCGCCGCTTTATCAGGTGCTGCCAACACTGGAATATCCTCTGGCGATACCTCAATCCGAGCCAAATCGTCATGATGCCTAACCCTGACCTGACTGGTGCAGAACTGTTTGATACAGACCTCTGCCAGTTCAATCTGCTTTAAACGATCTGCCGTAATCGGCAAGCCGTATGCCACTCGTGAGGACAAACAGGCGGCGCTGAGTTTATTCCAGGTGGGAACGCCCCATTCTTTTGACAACTGCCGGATTTCTTCCTTGGTAATCCCGGCTTCCAGCAGCGGGCTGCGAACACCACTTAGCTCATCAACCGCCTTCATACCCGGACGATAGTCTGAGGCATCATCGGCATTCGAGCCTTCCAATACCCAGGCTATTTTTTGTTCATCCGCCCATTTTTTTAGGGAACCAAACCGTTCTTTTTTACAGAAATAGCAGCGGTCTGCCGTGTTAGCTACAAATTCTTCACTTTCAAGCTCACTGATGTGCAGCAACACATGCCGGATGCCAATTTGCTTAGCAACGTCAATAGCCTCCTGCCGCTCCGAATCAGGCAGTGTTTCCGAATAAGCGGTGACCGCTACAGCCTTATCTCCCAAGGCTCGCTGCGCCGCCGCTGCTAGAAAGCTGCTGTCAACGCCACCAGAAAAACCAACGACTACACTACCCATCTCTCGCAGCAATTGCATAAGTTTATCTACTTTTTCATTGATCTCCACCATGAGTTCCTCCTATTATAACTAAATCGCATAATCGGTGCTGGCTTCATGAACTAATTCAAATTCCCGAAAGACTTTCTGACGGTAAGTGCTAAGCCCTGCATCCCCACGGTCGCAGGGTCTTGGCAGCTGAATATCAATAGTTCGCGTTATACGTCCCGGATTCGGCGACATGATAACCACCCGCTGTGCAAGATACACGGCTTCATCGATATCGTGAGTAACAAAGATAATAGTCGGTTTCTTTGCCTGCCAAATTCGCAGCACTTCATCCTGCAAGCGGTAGCGGGTAAAAGCGTCCAAAGCGGCAAAGGGTTCATCCATAAACAGAATATCAGGTTCTACCGCCAGTGCCCTGGCAATGGCCACTCGCTGCTTCATTCCGCCGGAAAGCTGGTTGGGAAAACTTTTGGCAAAGTTCGTGAGCCCCACCAGTTCCAGATATTCTTCGGCTTTTGCCTGGGCTGTCTTGCCTTTTATTCCTTTAGCCTCCAGACCAAATACCACATTGCCTAACACATTACGCCAGGGAAACAAGCCATAATCCTGAAATATGGTAATATGCTTAGGATTGGGTTGGCTAACGGGCAGACCGTCAATAGTCAGACTTCCCTTTGTCGGTTGCTCAAACCCGGCCATCAGGTTCATCAGGGTTGTTTTGCCACAGCCGCTCGGCCCCAGCAAACACAAAAATCCCCCTGCTTCTATTTGGAGGTTAACATCGACAAGTACATCCAGCTCATTTCCCTGTACGTCCGGGAAACTTTTTGCCATATTGCTAATTTCGATTTTTGCCACAGTAATCCTCCCTTTACCCTATGCCCCATTTGCGGTTAATTGTTTTTTCAGCCCAGCCAATTATTTCATTAATAACCAGACCTAACAGACCAACCACCAGCATACCACTGATAATCCAGTCAGTACGCAAAAAGTTCCGGGAATCAACAATTAAATAACCAAGACCGGACTGAGATCCCAGCATTTCACCGGCCACCAGGTGAATCCAGGCTGTACCGATGGCAATATTAAGACCGATCATAATATAAGGAAAAGCAGCCGGTATTACAATCTTGGTAAACAGCATACCCCGGCTGACACCAAAGTTTTTCGCAACCTTTAAATATATCGGATCTATTTTGCGGACAGCACTGATGGTTGATAGCAGCATTGGGAAAAACGCCGACAAGAAGATAATGAATATGGCCGGCGCATCGCCAACCCCAAACCATAGCACAGCCAGAGGAAACCAGGCAATTGGTGAAATCGGCCGCAATATCTGAACAATCGATCCCAGTGCCTGCCGCGAATAGGTGTGCCATCCCAGGAATAAACCCAGTGGGACAGCAGTAATAAGTGCCAAAATATAAGAGATAGCAAACCGGATCAGGCTAACCCCAATATGTTCCCAGAGTAAGCCGACAGCAGCCAGTTCGCTTAATGCCTCCACTATCTTTAGAGGCGCAGGCAGCTGTTCCGGTGTATAAAAAGCTGCAGCCGTCTGCCAAATCACCAGAAAGCCGGCAATAGCCAACCAGGGTAGCATCAACGTTTTGTTTAGCGTTTTTTTTAGCATTGGCGCATCACACTCCAAATGCCTTTTTCGCAAACCGGTCATCAATATATTGGACTAGATCAATTTTATCTTTGGTGATACCAAATTGCACTACATAGTCTTGGGTTGCGCTAAAGTCCTTAAGTTCAGGCACAAGGTTGGCAAATGTGATCCGCCCTTTCGGATTAGTCAACACATGCTCAATTACTTCTGGTTTTTGACCCAGATATTTTAGCGACAGTTTCGCAGCTTCCTGCGGATTTTTCTCAATAAAGTTTGCGGCCTTAGCCAGACTTCCCACCAGTTCTTCTACTGCTTCCGGCTGCTTTTGGATGACCTCTTCGTGGAGGTTGAGTACGCAGCAAATATGATCCGGCCAAATATCCTTACTGAGCACTAACACTTTGCCAACCTTCTGCAGTTCTGCTTGGCCGCCAAAAGGTTCTGCCACGATAAAGGCGTCTATCCTACCGGTTGACAGCGCATTTACCATTTCCGGTGGCGCCATATCCAAAAGTTTTACATCAGAATCAGGATTAACACCTTTTTCAGTCAGTAATTTGTGAATAAGAACATTGTGTGTGGAAAGCCGGTTAGGAATAGCAATGGTTTTTCCTTTTAAGTCTTCCATCTTATTAAAGTCAGCTATATTTTTCGCGGTAAGAACTGAACCGTTACGATGCCCTAAGAACACGGCTTTGATGGGTACACCCTTTTGTTTTAAGCTCATGCCAATCGGTGTCAGCGTAAATGCACCTTGAACTGAGCCGGCTTTCAGGGCTTCGGCCAGTTCGGCCCAGCCGGAAAACTTGACAGGCTCCAGAATAAACTGATGATATTCTGTTTGTCCGTGGGCAATCATCGTAAGATGGTCGGTAAGGGGTAGATAGCCTATTTTTAAGGTTGGTTTATTTTTGGACTGTGAGGAGGCTGCCCCTGATTGTTTAGTATTGCCGCAGCCTACCAACGTCAAGCCGCCGGCAATACCAAAGGTCATGATTACACTGTTTTTGATAAATTCTCTCCTGTTCATGCTGCTCCCCCTTTTTCTATTTGTGATCCCAGCTCAGTTTTTGACGTCTGGCGTTTAAATCTTCTACAATCCTTTGACCCAATGACTTGGGATCATTCACTACAACCATAACCGAGCCCAGCAGTTCCTGGGTATCTTTTGCAAAAAAATTGGCTACTTTGTCTGAACCTTGTACCGGAGCCTGAATGCAGTGATAGGAGTTAAGCCCCATCAGGCGAAAGCTCAGAGCTGCCCCCACGCCTTTTTCATTAGACCATTCCGGACTGGAAAAAGCGAACGGCATATGTTTCAGCGGCTGCCCGCATTTATCAGCAAGTCCCCTAAACAAACCGGAAGCCCTGGCGTTATCCAGGCATTCGCCCATATGCCATACAGGCGGCAGTTGTTTTGCGCTTAAGACTTCGTTAAGACCGGGGCCGGCTTTGGCAAGCGCTTTTTGCGTGCAATAGCCCAGCTTCAAGAGCGGGAATGAGGCGCAGCCATTGGTGAGAACAAGGACATCGTTTGCCAGCAAAGTATCTGCAACTTCAACAATGGATTTTTCATAAACCACTTTGGGATTATTGCAGCCTACCAGATTCACAATCCCTTTTATTTTTCCACTCTTTAAAAGTGCTGCCAGTTCATCTAAACTGCCAAAGGTTTGGGTAATGTTTTCGACCGAAAAACCTACTTCGGCTTCTAAGCCAACTTTAGGTATATATACATTTTGTTGCTGCCGCCGCGAGTAATTGGCAATGGCAATTTTGATAATTTCTTTTGTTTGATTAAACACTTCATCGATATTGGAATGTTGATGATTAATAGCGATATGGGTCGCACCGGGCAGACGGCAGGAGTCACTGGTAGTAATGACCTTGGTGTGGAAGCAGCTTGCTACTTCCATGATGCCTGGATAAATGTCCTGTAAGTCAGCCACCCAGGCATCCAGTGCACCTGTTCCCATAACCAGCTCAGCCCCTAATGCATTGCTTAAAGGATGAACTTCGCCATAACGATACAATGACGATAACCCCGAACAGCAAATGCCATATAGGCGGATACCTGCTGCTCCCTGGACTTTCGCCAGTTCGATCAGTTCAGGATCGCGGCCGGCCTGCACCAAGGCTGACGGCAACACCGGTGAATGGCCATGCAAAGCAATATTAACATACTCTTCTTTTATGGAAGCAAAATTAGTCTCAATATGACTGCGCTTAGGCGGTCCATACAGACAATCAGCAGCTATTGAGGGTCCGGCAACACTGTTCCAGGAAAAAGTCAACCCGCACCGCAGCAGTTGTTTCATGATATTTTCCCAGTCACCATCAGTGCCTGTGCCGGTACGGTGCAAAGCCTCAAACACCTCATGATACGAACTAATCGGCAGAATATCAAGCTTGGACCAGGTTTCTATGCGTTCAGGCGGCGCCATGGCAGCAATGGTTTTATGCTTTCCCGGTATGGTACGTGACATATCTTCCAGCAGCAAATCTGCTAGTTGTTCAGCCAGTTCTGCCACTGTTTTTTCTTCTGTAAAAATGCCGAAGGATTTGGCGGCAGCCACAATTTTTTCCTGTCCCAGCAGCGGTAAATTCAACTCCCCACTAGCTGCCTTTTTGAGAGTCAGCAATACTTCCCGGCCGCGTGCACCATGTGCGGCTACCCCGGCGGCAACCCAGCGCAGGATATTGCGGGCTACAATAACATGAGCATCGGCACCGCAGACGCCGCGTGGGCTCTTTTCGGTTATCTTACAAGGTCCCATATTGCAAATCCGGCAACAGGTGCCTGCTAAGCCAAAGGAGCAATGCGGTTTTTGCGCATCAAAGCGGTCAAATGCTGTCGGGATACCGGCTTTGTTTAAATGTTTGAGCATATCTCTGACAGCTGGATCAGGAGTTTTATCCATGACCTGCTGTTTTGTCGGAAAGGTCTTGCGATATATGTTCATGTCTTCTAATCTCACTTGTACGACCTCCTACTATTGTATACTGAAAAACAAAAAAGCTGAGTTTACCCCTAACAGGTAAGCTCAGCCTTCAGTTCTCTGATCAGCTATATACGATATTTATTTTTAATATGAAGAAATGTTACCATCAAAACTGGCCGCTGTCAAGTTTTTTTGCTGAAGCAACCTCGGTTGCAGATAAGTCTCCCGACAAATTATAAATCAAGAAGAATTGAAAGATTTTAATTACTCGCAGAATAAACTTCATTTAAGCAGCGGACAATTACAGCGGAAGCAATGATTATCACGAATATCATTTAAGCTTGCGCAAGCATTGCAAAAGATAATATCATCTTGGGATTTATCGTATTTTTCGTAAGAATTTAAGCCTCCGTGATGCCGCACTCTGTCACCGATTTGGAAATAATTAAAGATGGTGTCATCGTCCTCAGCACTGACCGAATGCAGTTTACCGCTGTCACTGCGAATAAAAACCGTATATAAAATATAGTCATCCCAATAATAATCATTATTGCCGGCATTACGCCGCCGGCTTTTTTGCACAATCTTCTTGTCCACTATCTGACCATCCCAAGTACGGTTCCGATTGATGCCCCCAATTTTTAGCATAGCTATGGCTATAAACATGCCGCCGATAGTCAGTCCGATGAATAGCGCCTCAGGATTGTCCATTTCCGAACTGGTTTCGCCATAAATATAAAAACTTATTACAACAATAAGTGCTAAACATAATGCAAATATAATTGCCCAACTCTTAGTATTTTTAAGGTAGTTGGCGAAAGCCGGATCATGTATGCGCGAGGAAAAGCCAATCAAGGTTGCTCCCTCTGCCTCTGAGTTTGGTATAGCTTTACCGCAGTAAGTACAAAATTTTATATTATTCACGGAATCTAATCTGCAATGCGGACAAAACATATAAATAACAACCTCATTTCATTATATTGAGTCCGGTCAACCGCTTATACCTATACTGACAACCGCAACCTATTCTACTGCTTTCCCTTATGGCAATGGTAAAAGCTTCTCTATTACCCTGCCGGAATTACGGTAAGGAACGCCCTTGGCTTCCAGCGCCTGTATAATCCGCTCATATCCTGGCAATATAACATTGCCCAGCGCATCGGTAATCCAGATATATTTTATTTGTCCGTCTTTAAAATATAAAGCTAACCCGGTATATGCTGCCGCTGTATTTAACAGATGGGTTCCTGCCGTGCTGGCAGATACCCCGCGGCCACTTAAGAAGGAAAACACTAACACCCACCAAAATAGCTTGCGAAACCAGGCCGGACTGCGGAGTTCTACCTGTTCAACTTTCTCTACAGTATCATATGGATATTCTCGTTCGCCGCCCGCCCTGGCAATATTAAAGCTCTGTTCGCCTAGCCGCACTTGAAAGGAAGCATACAGAGCCGAAGCGTACAGAATGAACACCGGACCCACGGCTAAAAGCCAAAATACCAGACTTAGTCCCCACCAGCCGCTCACAGCCTGGACTGTCCCGCCGTTTATCAAAAACGGCAATCCCCAAAAGAGCAGCAATAATATTACGGCCACTATGTCACCTGCGATTAGGCGGGAGTTGGGATATTCAATGATATTTTCCTGTTTGCGAGGTTTGGGAAGAAAAACTGCCAACAGTAAGCCTATCGCCAGCACACCTAAGCCAAAAATTCGATAAGGATAATATAGCTGTTTGGGCGGTTCAGGATATACGCTGGCCATCGGGTTACTGGCAGTAAGATAATCATGATATTCTAGCCGCAAATACTTCGTGCTGCCATCGTATACTGTGGCTAAATACACAAACTCCCGCTCCTTAGGTAATAAGGTCCACTCACCTAGGGGAAATTCATCTACCGCGAAAAATACGGGAGCTGCATAAACCTCTTTGCCAGTTTGCCATTTTAATCTGTCAACATCCCGCGAACTGATGCGTTCTGCGTATTTGGCTTCTCGCTGGCCTGTTTCTGCCAAGTAAATATCCTTAAAAAAGTGTTGCCAAGCAACAGCATCCAGAGAAAAAACTTTTCCTTGCGTTTTTTCCTTAATATACTGTTCCAGCGGCAATGCCTGCAATCTTTTGCGTTCCTCACTGACAAATCCAAAAGCTGGCTTGGACTCCTGCTGCTGCAGCACGGTAAAGTCAACCCAGCTAACTGTCAGCAATGCCGGGACTTTATAAAAAATCAGCATACTACCGATAATAATCGCTGCCAGCAAAATAAGCCGACGCCAAAAATTCATATAGCGATAGGTTAAGTTATCTCCATCCATTCAATCACCTTCCCCACGCTACTAATTTAATATACGGTCAGCGCGAATTTCCGTATAGTTGGGAGACCACTTTTTCACGGTATTAGACGCCTCTATGTTATCTATTTTATGATAAGCAGTCAGCTTGAAAAATTCGGTGCCGCCGGGACTTTTGACCAGCACCCTGCCCAGCCCTGGTGCATAATAAGTGATTATTCGTTCACCAACCGCCTGATTATCTTCTTCAACCACCACACAATCTTTTAGACTGGTAAAGCCTAAATCCACGCTTGCCCCTACCGCCAGTACCCGCCAGACCACAAGGCCAAACTGATTTTTTTGCTGCCAGGTCTGACCAACAGTTAGATTGTTTTTCAGAGCAGGAACTGCTTCCGTCGGGGTTTGATCATAGATATAATAAATACCGTCCGGACGCTGGAGATAATGGAAGCCATAGCCAAATTCCCGGCCATCCCGTTCACCAATTTCCACCTCACTGACCCGGATTGCCCTAGATGCGGCAACATGGCCGCTGATGCGAGTGACATTCCCGGAAGTTCCGTCAGGATGATTAGCAAAAAACTCACACCGTAGATTGGGTGCCGGCAAATAAGTTTCTGCTCGGCTAAGATCGATGCTCGCAGCAACAGTTTGTGGCTTTTGTTCCTGGCCGGTAGTTTGCGGCGCCCCACTTGCGGCTACCATGTTTTGTGTTTCAACGTGAGCCAGCCACCAGTAAAAACCACTGCCACCCAATAAGACTACTGCCAGCATTACCGTGAATACTATTAATGCCCGTTTATTGTTGTCACCGCTATTGACAATCGACTTCTGATATTCAGGAGTTGAAGTGTTAACTACAGGGGTAAGCGGTACCACTGGCGATTCTTGCGTTTTCTCAAAAGTGTCGGCAGTTGCCATGGTACGCACATCGACACCACAATTGCCGCAAAACCGATCCAAGGATTGTATTTCAGTGCCGCAATGACCGCAAAACTTTATATTGCCCATCATTTTCACCTACTTTTCTTTACTTATATCGGAGCGCCGCAATCTACACAAAATTTATTATTTGTACGAATCTCACTGCCGCATTGCCCACAAAACCTAGCTCGCTTGATATGGGGAAGCGGCTTGGCAAGCACAGCACCGCTGGTCTTTTGTCGCAAATCCTCCAATAATTTGTGCAGTTTTTTTAGCAACGCTGCCCGCGAACCGGCCAGATGGGAAAAACGATAGGAAGAACCATCTTCGGTATAAAAAGAAAACATATGGTTCGCAAATGACGTAGCGGACAATAAGCCTTGCGCCAGGGTATGTTCCTCGCCGTTTACTAAATGCGAGGCCCGCCAGCCCACTGCTCCCATCCATGTCAGCAAAAATTCGGTTCCCAGAGCAACAGCCGTTTTATCCAAAGTTAGCATGGAATCATCACTGTTCTTTAAAAGTCCCTGTTGGCATACTCTACTGATATGTTCTGGTTTTAAGGAAATATTGGCTTGTTTTAGGCCGGGTGTCAGTTCAAACAGGCTGGCTATTATCCAGCGAAGGTCAGCACTACCTAAAGCCTTTTTTAGTAACTGCACATAGTCAGTGGTATTAATAGACAAATCCAACGCCGTGCGGTAATCTAACATGCTTTCCATATAGGCGCGTCTGTAAATATCGATACAATGTAAGGCACAAACCAATACTTCAATATCTTCCTGCTCTAAAAACAGTTGGGCATAATCATCACTGCCTTCAGTGCCATAGATACCAACCCACCAATGAAGGTATGTCTCCATGTCCTTAAAGTATAAAATAACCAGTTCATCCTGGGAGTTTGTTAAATGAGCAACCACTGCCGCATCTTCAACGGACAATAGTATATGATATTGCTCCTCGACAGCAACACTGCCGCCGCTATGGCACAAAAGCTTTACATCAGGCGCCAGGAGTTGACGGCTTATTTTTGCAAAGGAGGGATGCTCGCTCAAAACCTGAAAACCTTGTGACGGGCTGCTTGTCTCAGCTTGCTCGGCATTATATTGAAAAGGGGAAAGACTGTTGCCTGTCACTCCCGAGTGTCTGAATAAATGATTGATATCTCCTGGGGCTAGCTTAAAAAGGTGCGTGTCAGAAGCTTGCTTTTTCGTCATATCCATGTAAATTCCTCCTCGTTTACTTACCACGTCACCGCTTATCTAAATTTAATCTGTTTGCCAATTTGGTCAGAGGCGGTACTGATTCAGGCGGGGTAGTCACCCCACCTGAGTTACCGATTATACGCAACACTGATGTAAGTTCATTTACGTGCTGCTCTGATGGCACCAATACGACTGGTCAGCTTCTCCACAAAATCGCCGGGTGTATCATAGCCTAGTTCCAGTAACCGAGCTGCGCGGGTTGCCGGTGATAAAGCGCGGTTATTGACTACCTCCAGCCCCTTTTTCATATCATCAGGCATATCGGCAATTTTATAACCCATATCCCGGTAACCATTTTCCAATTGCTGAGCTTGTGCCCCAGCCTTTTTTAACTGCTCCATGGCCTCAGTTTGATTGCGCATGTCACCTTTTTCCCAATAATGGTTGATTTTATTTTTCTCCATCATGCCCAAACCTTCTGAATCAAGTGCGGTACGCTGCAGCTTGCCTGTCTCGTCATATAAGGTCCGTTCTGGCCGCTGTCCGCCAGCCATAGCCGTCCGCTGTGTGCTAAAATCCCTCGCTCCCTCTGGATGATAAACATCGGTCGGGCTTTCCCCGTGCAATTCTGCCCATTTGCATGCCTGCTCGGCATCAGACATACCGTTCCAGTCTTCACCGGGGAATTTACGGGCTGCAGCTTCCGGGTTAAATCCGGTATTCCGGGCATAAGCCTCATAGTAGATGTCTTCCCACTCACTGCGGGGAACCTCTACCCACTCTGATCCATTAGAACTATCCACTCGCCGCAGGGCAACAATATCATTGTCAGTGTTGACATCCCAAGGTTGATATTCTTTGCCGGGGGTACGTACTGTTTCCACGCGAATTTCTGCGCCGTCGTATCTCGCAGATAACGAATTTTGCACATCGCGATATGATGGCTGGTATACATGCGTATCTAATATATTGTTAAATTCTGTTTGCACCTGACGGGTGCCGCCTGTTCCCAGTTCTTTCCCCAAACCCTTCACATCATGGACGTCTTTTAAAACTCTCATGGTTGCCGGATCTGCTTTCATATCCAACAAGTCATCGATACATATCGGTTCTCCCCGTTGAACTTTGTCGGACAAATTCCAGACCTTTTCCTCAGCCTGTATCCGATATTCATCATATATGGCCTGCTCCTTAATTAAGTCCTGTTGCTTAGCCGGCGGTAATTTATCAAAATCAGTCAAGGTATTTTTCATCGTCTTCTTTGCTGCTGCCACATCTACGCTCCCGGTTGCAGCCTTTTGCGACATCATATCTGCCGCCTTTTCTGCCAGTTGCTTGTCAACCTGTTCTATTGTCTCGGCCGCACTTTCCTTAGAAACTAATCCCAAGGAAGCACTGGCTGCCTGATCAGCCTTGGTAATCTTCAATAAGCCCGTCTCCAGCGTATCGGCTACCTTATTGGTTAACGCCGGGTATCTGCGAGCCATTTCATCAATACCGAGTTTGCTAGCCGCCTCCAAATACCGCGAGACACTTTCATCTAATACAACCATGCCAATAGCTCTGGCTGTAGCTCTAAATCCAGATTCATCCCGGTCAATGCCTTCTTTAACCCGGCTTAACGCTTCGGCTACAGTCATTATATATTCGGATGCTCCGCCGGTGGCAGCCCCGATAAGCGTTCTGGCTCCAATGCCGGCCCACGAAATATTCCCTTCCGAATCCTGACCGGTCACAACATTTCTGACCGTCTCGGCGTTAGCTTTTAAAGCGGAATCCAGATCTTCATACCAGGGTTTTTCCTCCCAGCGGTCGGTATCAGCAGCAGAAGCCCCCTTGATTCTGCTGTCAATAACCTTGTTTATGCGCGCCAGTTTATCCTCATCAACTGCTTTATTGGCCAGCATATCATCCTTGAGATCCTGAATAGCCTTATCGACATCGCCTGACCCGCCCTTTTCACCGACGTTGTACTTGTCTGCCGCTTGCTGCATTTTTTCGAGTTTCTTCCAGTCGCTGAGATTTTTATCAATGGCTTTGCTGTTAGCATCAGTACGCTGACTCATTTTTTCCAAATCCTCGCCTGAGCGGCGTTTGTCTTCTGCCAAGTCATCCTGCCACTTCTGGAACCTATCCGGATCGACAGTATTACCGGTTTCGGTGTTTTTCCATTCACCGGTTTTACCATCATATTCAATTTCCATACTGCGGCCATCTGTTGATCCAGTAAGAATTTTTTTCTCACCATCGCGTGGGAAGCCATTTGAAGCATCCCCTGGAATCCCACCCTGTTCAGCAGGCATACCTGTTGGTTTTACTTCTTGATCGGGCGGCAGCTTCACCGACTTATCGCCTGTTCCAGGTATGGTCGTCTTGCCCGATTTTGAATCAACCGAACCAAGCGTTTCTGACTTTGGTTTGTCTGCTCCATGATGTTTTAACGTATTCATCGGATCTTCCGGTCCGATAATACCTGAATCACTTGCCGTAGTTGTGGGTTTAGGTGCTGACGGTTCAGTTGTCCACGGCTTGGCACCATACTTTTCGAGAGTTCGGGGATATGGCTGGCCAAGCGGCGGTTTCGTCGGTTTCCATTCCCCGATAACTACCGGGCTGCCATCAAATGGGCTACGGGTAGCCACATTAAACGGACTGTCACCGGCAGCTGGATTCTCACTCCAATGCCGGCCCTCGCGGTTATACCCCTCATGGTTGTAGCCGCTCCAGTGGAAGCCATCCTTGCCATAACCCTGACGGTTAAATCCCCAAGGATCTAAACCGCTACGGTTATACCCCTCATAATTAAACCCTTCTCGGTCATATCCGTCTTTATCAAAACCATCTTTGTTAAAGCCCTTTCTATCATAACCATATTCATCATAGTCTTCCCGCTGTGTACTTTCCTTGTTAATACCAGCTTTCTTGGTTAGGTCTTTAGTCGGACTCTCTTTAGCGGTGCTTTCCTTAGTGGCACTTTCCTTAGCGGCGCTTTCCTTAGCGGCGCTTTCCTTAGTGGCGCTTTCCTTAGCAGCACTTTCCTTAGCAGC
>JAEZVB010000116.1 GCA_023443285.1 Bacillota bacterium | reverse complement strand
ATTGTGCATTAAACATGATGTATTGGCAATTAATGACGAGATTTACGAACATATTCTATATGACAATACCGAACATATTCCCTTGTGGACTTTACCCGGTATGGCAGAGCGGACAATTGCAGTAAATAGCGTTTCCAAAACCTTTAGTGTGACCGGCTGGCGCATCGGTTATGTGCAAGCATCTCCTGAAATTACAGCTTCTGTTCGCAAGGTACATGATTTCCTGACTGTAGGGGCAGCGGCACCGCTGCAAGTGGCTGCCGCCGAGGCTTTTAACTTCGGATCAGAGTATTATGAGGAATTATCTGGTTTTTATAGTGAACGCAGGGATTATTTCCTTAACGTGTTGGAAAAAGTGGGCTTTAGCTGCATGAGACCACAGGGTGCATATTATATTATGGCAGATATTACGCCGTTTGGTTGGGATGATGATGTTGCTTTTGCCAAATATATGGCTAGTGAAATTGGCGTTGCCGTTGTGCCAGGCTCCAGCTTTTTCCGCCAGGAAAGCACTGAAGGCAAAAAGCTGATACGATTCTGCTTCTGCAAGAAATTTGAGACATTACAGGCAGCCGCTGAAAGGCTAGAAAAGCTTAGGCTAATAAAAAAATAATTTATAAATATATATAGGGGAGAGAAAAGAAATGCGAAGATATGCAAAGTTTTTGGCAGTGCTGCTAATTCTAGCTTTTACTGTTGTGGGATTGATCGGTTGCGGTAATAAGCAGGCGACTTCCCCAGCAGCTGCCGACAAGCCGCTCAAGGTAGGGGTTACAGCTGGGCCACACGCTGAAATAATGGATGAAGTAAAAAAAATAGCCGCCAAGGATGGGCTCAAAATTGAGGTAGTTGAATTTAACGACTATGTTCAACCTAATGTAGCATTAAGTCAGGGTGATATAGACGCTAACAGCTTCCAACATCAACCCTACCTTGATAACATGGTAAAAGATCGCAAATATGACATTGTGAATGTTGCCAAAACGATAATTTTCCCAATGGCAGTTTACTCTAAAAAAGTGAAATCACTAAGTGAACTTAAACCGGGAGCTACCATTGCTATTCCAAATGATCCAACCAATGCTGGTCGCGCTTTGCTATTACTGGAAAAGCAAGGACTGCTTAAGCTCAAACCGGGTACCGGTCTTAATGCTACAGCGGTTGATATCGCCGAAAATCCTAAAAACTTTAAGATAAAAGAATTAGACGCTGCGCAGGTTCCCCGTTCTCTGGAAGATGTCGAGTTGGCGGCCATTAATACCAACTACGCGATGACGGCCGGTTTGGTGCCAAATAAGGACTCACTGGCTATCGAGGATGGCGATTCGCCCTATGCTAATATTATTGCTGTTAAAGCCAAAGATAAGGATAATCCGGTGATCGCCAAATTTATCAAAGCGTATAAATCGGAAGAAATCAAGAAATTTGTCAATGAACATTTCAAGGGATCTGTAGTCGTAGTCTGGTAAATGGTAAAAAAAACACGGTTAGTCCGTGTTTTTTTTGTGCTCTTTAACTAATTCAATAAACGTGTCAACTAAATGGGAATCAAACTGAATTCCGGCAAAACGACGAAGTTCGCCGAAGGCTTCTTTGGGGCTCAGCGCTTTGCGATAAGGCCGGTCGCTGGTCATGGCATCATAAGCATCAGCAATGGATAAAATCCGGCATTCCAGAGGTATATCATCGGCGGCTAATCCCATCGGATAGCCACTGCCATCCCACCATTCATGATGTTTGAGGATATAATCAGCAATATGGTTTAAGTCGGGTGACGACTGAGCAATCCGGAAACCTATCTCAGAATGGCGTTTCATTTCATTATACTCTTCGGGAGTAAGTTTAGCCGGTTTAAAAAGTATCTTATCAGGAATACCAACCTTACCAATATCATGAAACTGGGCTAAGAGCTTGAGGTCAGTCAATTTGTTTTCTGGCAGGCCGATTGCTGCACCCAGGCTGGCCACTAATAATTGCAGACGGTCGCCATGACCCTCGGTAATAAAGTCCCTGGCTTCCAGAAGCTTCATTGCTGTTTGTACAATGGCACTCCGATTGCTTTGGCTTTTGTTGAGTTTTTCTCGGTACATATTATTGTCGGCATTTTTAAAGACTTCCTGTAAATCAGCATGAGGGGATTCTGCTATGGCATAGCCTAAAGAGATGCTAAGGACAATACCTTCTGCCAAAGGGCTGTTTTGGTTATAGGAATTTATCGCCAGGTTAATTGTTTGGCACAGTTTTGCTAGGGTATCAAGCGTAGTACAGGGAAGCAATAAGACAAATTCATCGCCGCCGATGCGGGTGACAGTAGCATCAATAGGACAGTGCGTTTTTAAAATAGTGGCAGCTGCTTTCAATAAGCTATCACCGCTTTGATGTCCCCAGGTATCATTGATTAGCTTAAGTCCATCCAAATCTCCGACAATCATTCCTACTGGCGCGAATTGTGACTGATGCAGGCGTTCCAGCTCCAAAGAAAAATGTGTTCGATTATAAAGACCTGTTAAGGGATCATGGATGCTTAAGTAGGTAAGACGTTCTTCCAGATTACGCCGCTCCCTGCGGACAATGGCTTCCTGGAGTTCTCGGTTGATGGCAGGCACTAGCCGGATAAGGTTATCTTTAAGAATGTAATCATGGGCTCCTGCTTTCATGGCGGCTACAGCGACATCTTCGCCAATGGCTCCCGACACAATAATAAAGGGAATATCAAGACCGCTGCTTTTGAGAAGTTCTAGAGCTGCTAACCCGCTAAAGTTCGGCAAAGAATAATCCGCGATCACTACATCCCAAACTTGCTCGGATAAAGCAGCCACCATCGAACCAGGCTGGTCGACCTGACGGATGTTTGGCATAAAACCGCCCTTTTGGAGGGTACGTTTTAACAGCAGGACATCATCCTCGGAATCCTCGATAAGCAGCACCTGCAGCAAATCAGACATGCGTTACCTCCTTATTGGTGGGAACTCATTTAATACCAGCCAGTACAAACCCAGTTGCTGTACGGCGGCTATAAATTGAGTAAAGTCAACCGGCTTGCGGATATAGCTGTTAGCGCCATAATCATAGCTGTTTAGTAAGTCCTGCTCTTCGCGTGATGACGTAAGAACAATTACCGGTAAAAGCTTGGTTCGTTCATTCGCGCGAATGCGTTTAAGGACTTCTAAACCATCAATCTTTGGCAGTTTGAGGTCAAGGAGAATAACTTGGGGAGGAAGGTTATTAGCGGAATCAGAACCTAGCAGATAGTTAAGTGCCGCTTCGCCATCGCGAGCCACAACAACTTGATTCATGATATTATTCTTTTTAAGGGCGCGTAGTGTCAACGCCTCATCATCAGGGTTATCTTCGACCAATAAGATTACCTTATTACTCATAGTGTTCTCCCTTAGACAATATTTTTGATAATCCTAATTCAACAAAAAAAGAGAAAATTCCTCTATTTATACATATATTGGGCAGCTGCTTTGGCCTTTATTGTTAATAATGGCTTAATAGTATATGATTTTGGAGGTAAGCTATCGATCGACTTTTCTTATGCAGGAATTTTCTCTGATTGAAGCGAAAATCCCATCAAACGCGAATTTTATGAATGATAACCCCGAAGGAGCAACCGTTATACATGCGAATTTTACACACAGCGGACTGGCATTTTGGCAAGACCATTGAGGGACGGGATCGGCTACCTGAACAGGTGGCATTTGTGGAAGAATTGTGTGATATTTGTACTGCGGAACAAATTGACTTGGTACTGGTGGCTGGCGATGTATTTCAAAGTCCCAACCCCAGTGCAGCAGCCGAAGAACTATTTTACTATGCCATGGACAAGTTGGCCAATAATGGTAAGCGGGGAGTAGTTATTGTGGCTGGCAACCATGATAACCCCGAAAGGCTATGTGCGGCAGCGCCACTGGCCGAACGCTTAGGCATAACCATAGTCGGCCTGCCGCAAGAAGATCTTGCTCCCACCCTGTTTATAGAAGGAAGAGTGCAGCGGGTTAGTGGCGGACAATCCTGGCTGGAATTAGCAGTGCCGGGAGCTATGCATACGGCTGTTATTGCGGCACTGCCTTATCCGTCTGAAGGGCGGCTAAAAGAGGTACTGTCGCAGTCGCTGGAAGATAAGGAGCTGCGTCAAGGATATAATGACAAGCTCGCTAGCCTGTTTGGTTTGCTCAACACCAAGTTCCGCTCAGATACGGTTAACTTGGCGGTAAGCCACCTGTATGTGCGCGGCGGCCTTGAGTCAGATTCGGAACAGCAGATTCAAATCGGGGGGTCGTATGCGGTCGATCCGCAAGTATTTCCGGCTAATGCTCAGTATATTGCGCTTGGACACCTGCATCGGCCGCAAACGGTAGGCAAAACGTCAGTGCCCTGCCGTTATGCCGGTTCGCCGCTGGCTTACAGCTTTTCTGAGCTCGGTTATGCCAAATCGGTAACCCTTGTGGATATTAATCCGGGAAGACCGGCGGCTATCAGCGAGATAAATGTGTCAGCAGGCAAACCGTTAGCCAGGTGGCGGGCAACAGGAGGTCTGGCTCAGGTGCGGGAATGGGTAGCGGCCGGACGGGACAAGGACGCCTGGATTGAATTGGAGGCTGAGATTAACAAGGCATTGGCACTTGATGAGATTCACGAACTACGGTCATTGCATTCTGGCTTTGTTGTTGTCAGGCCGGTAATTAAGGTTCTTGAAGAAATGGGTGCCAAAGAACATGTGCGACTGAACAGCCTGCCGCTTAATGAATTGTTTATCCGGTTTTATAAGCAGCAAAATGGCGGT
Source organism: Bacillota bacterium (assembly GCA_023443285.1). Classification (GTDB taxonomy): domain Bacteria; phylum Bacillota; class Negativicutes; order Sporomusales; family Sporomusaceae; genus Sporomusa. The sequence continues at coordinate 5,683 of JAEZVB010000116.1, read as the reverse complement.
CTGGCACCAGATGAAAAACTTGTCGAGCTGTTTCTTGACATAAGCCAGAGCCTGATAACTGAGGAAAAATCTATGGAAGCCGATGGTAGTGGGGAGGAACAGGCATGAAACCAATAACTCTTAAAATTGCCGGTCTCCACAGCTTCCGCGAAGAGCAGGAAATATCATTTGAACAATTGAGTGAGCTTGGTGTATTTGGTATCTTCGGTCCGACCGGCAGTGGTAAATCATCCATTTTAGATGCCATGACTTTAGCACTATATGGAACTGTGGTCAGAGCCGGGCGCCGGACGCAAGGCATATTGAACCATGCCGAGAAGCAGCTGAAAGTAGCTTTTACTTTTGCATTGGGACAGGGCGGTGAACGGCACAGCTATCGGGTAGAACGGCGGTATGTTCGCAAAGATCAGCTGGCAGTAGCCAACAGCTATAGCCGTTTAGTGGTAATAGCCGATGAACAGGAAACGGTTATTGCTGACAAAGACCGCGAGGTTACTGATCAGATTACAGCCCTGCTTGGTTTACGGGAAGAGGATTTTACTCGGGCAGTTGTGTTGCCGCAGGGAAAGTTCGCAGATTTTCTTAATCTCGGAGGTAAAGAAAGACGGGAGATGCTGCAGCGGTTATTCTCGCTGGAGCAGTACGGTAATGTACTGTTAAATAAGGTTAGTGACCAATATCGAGATGTTGAGATCAGCTACATTGAAATAGAAAGTGAACAAAAAGGCCTGGGGGATGCCTCGCCGGCAGCGGTTGCAACCGCTCAATCGGCGCTGACATCGGCTAGGCAAGCAGAAGCACTTGTTTTAGTGCAGTTTAAAGAGATCGAACAACGCTATCAGGAAGCCGCCGAAGTCAATAACCTGCAAGATGACTTGGCGAAAAAGCAACTGGAGCAGGGTGCTCATCGCCGACATGAAACCCAAATGAGCGAAATGGCAGCAGCGCTTGCGTTAGCCGAAAAGGCTGAAAGAGCCGCTATGGTCATGGATGAATATGTAGCTGCTGAGCAGGTTGAGCAGACCGCCGCAGCTCTTAAGCAGCAAGTGGTGGCAAGAGTTGCCCAATTAACTGACGAGAGTAAGTTCATTGGCACCGCCTATACAGCAGCCCAGCAAGCCAGGATGAAGAGAGAGCCTGAACTGATTGAACGGCGTACAAGGCTAACCGGGGCAGTTACCCTGGAAGCAGAGGTAACTAAGTTAGCCAAAGAGGCAGCCCACGTAGCCAAAGAGCAGCAGGATAAGCAGCAGGCTTTCCAGGCAGCCAATCAAACGGCTAAGCAAAAGATCTTGCGTAATGAAAGCCTGGCAGATACTATTAAAAAGTTGGATCAGCAGCTAGTATCAGCTACAATCAGTGCCGAGCAGCGCCAGCAGGTACAAACCATTTTGGCGATAGCGCAGTCGGTAAAACAAAACAACATACTACTTGATAAGGTCAAAGCAGCTGGAGTTGCCCGCAAACAACAATATGAAACTAGCCGGAATGTCGCTAGCCAAGCCGAAGAGAAACTGCGTAAGGCTGAACAAAAGCTCAGTGAGCGAGAAGCGGCAGAAGCCCAGGCAGCAGAAGAACAGCTAAGGGTGGCTGCGGCCAAGCTTGACCAATTGCTTATCGGCGAAAGACAGGCGGCTGCAATTCGGCTGGCCGGCGAACTGGCAGCAGGCAGTCCCTGCCCGGTATGTGGTGCTGTTAATCACCCTCAGCCGGCTAATGCCGGACACCATAGCACAGTCCACGAGCAAGCAAACTTCGAGCAGGAGATTACGGCGACTAGGGAACATATTGCCAAACTAACACTGCAATTAACAGATGCAAGCAAAAAAAACGCTGCTGAGCGGCAAATTATAAATGAAGAGCGTGCAGCGGTTGCTGCACTTACTCAGCAGGCAGTCAGTGCTCTGGCTGAACTTGATAAGATAAGAGCTGAATATCAAGAAACGCAGACGGCAGTAGACGCTGCGTGTAGGCAGCTTATATCCGCTCTTCAGACGCAGGGGATCAGTGGGGCGTTGTCAGCCGAAGCTGCACTTACGCAGGTCGATGAACTGTATGAGTTTAGCCGTAAACAAGACGAGCTGGTTGAAGAAATGACAATAGAGCGTAATAACTACCGGCAGGAGCAGACCGCCTGTCAGGAGGAAATCGCCTGTCTTCAGCATAATATACAAATCATCCAAACCGATTTGGCGACACTTACTGCCAGGCTGCACAGTCTTGAAGAGCAGCTTGCGGCCAAGCAGCAGGAACTGTTTAGCGTTACTGATGGAATATCTGCCAGCCAACTGTTAGCTCAGGCAACGCAGGCACTGGAATTGATTCGCCGTGAAGAACAGCAGACGCAGACTGCTTATGAACAAGCGGCTGAGGCCTTGGCTGAGGTGGAACAAGCACGCGCCGGTGTCGAAACCAGATGGCAGGAAGCTGTCAAGCGGCGGGAGAATCTGCAAGTGAGGCATATTGCCAAGTTACAGGAGGAGGGCTTTGTTGATAGCGAAGCCGTTAAAAGCGCCTTGCTGCCGGCAGTCCGCCAGGAGGAATATCGCCGGCTGCTTAGCACTTACGCCGAGAACGAACAGCGCTTGGCCGCTCAGTGCGAGCAGTTGACTGGGAAGCTCAAGGGACGCAGTGTAAGTAAAGCGGAATGGGAACAGTGCAAGCAGGCGATTGCCAGGGCAGAGGCTGACAAAAGCGCCACTACTGAGAGCCGGGTAGAGGCTGATAAGGAGTACCGGGATCTCACGGAAAAATACCAGCGATGGTCAAAACTTGAGGCAAAACGGCTTGAACACAAGGAACGCAGAGATTGTTTGTTGGCGCTAAAGACCTTGCTGCGGGGCAATGTATTTATTGAATTTTTGGCGCAGGAGCAGATGGAACTGGTAGCGTGGCAGGCGTCTGAACGTTTAAAGGATATTACCCAGCAGCGTTATGCGCTGGAGATGAGTTCTGACGGCAGTTTTCTTATTCGCGACGACGCTAATGGCGGGGTAAAGCGACCTGTTGGCACACTGTCAGGCGGGGAAACCTTCCAAGCCTCCTTGGCATTGGCGTTAGCACTTTCTGCTCAGATTCAGCTCAAAGGCAAGTATCCACTCGAATTTTTCTTTTTAGATGAAGGGTTTGGTTCGCTTGATCAACAGGCATTAGAGGTAGCGATGGCAACCCTGGAAAAACTGCATATTGAGAGCCTGACAATTGGTATTATCAGTCATGTAGATGAACTAAAACAGCGTATGCCGCGCCGCCTGCTAGTTGAGCCGCCAGAACCGGCTGGTCGCGGCAGCCGGGTACGAATAGAGGAGGCATAAACATGAAAGCAAAACGTTTTCTTAGCATATTTTTCTTACTGGTGTTTCTCATAACAACGGTTAGCTGCAGCGCGGCCCCCGCGCAAGTCACTCCGGCAACAGAAAAACCGGCACCTGTAAAAGTGAAGCTGGGTATTGATAACATTGATAACCATCTTGCCGTATTTGCGGGCAAGCGGGTAGGACTGATAACCAACCCAACAGGCATGACCAGCGATTTTCAGAGCACTATTGATGTGCTTAAGGCTAAGACCAAGCTGGTAGCTTTATTTTCACCGGAACATGGGATTCGCGGCCATGTACCGGCCGGTGCAACTGTTGGCAGTTATACCGATGAAAACACCGGTGTGCCGGTCTATAGTTTGTATGGTCAAACCAAAAAACCAACAGCCGACATGTTAGCAAATATTGATGTGTTAGCCTTTGATATGCAAGACATTGGGGCGCGGTTTTACACCTATATGTATACTATGGCGTATGCTATGCAGAGTGCCAAGGAGCAGGGTAAGACCTTTGTTGTGTTTGATCGGCCTAATCCGGTAGGCGGCCAAGTAGTGGAAGGAAATATTATCCATCCGGGATTTGAGTCATTTATTGGCATGTACCCTATTCCTGCTCGTCACGGTTTGACAATTGGCGAAATGGCTAAGCTAATGAATAGGGAATATAACATTAACTGTGACCTGGTGGTTATTCCCATGACAGGTTGGCAGCGCAGTATGCATTTTGAGGATACTGGTCTGCCGTGGGTGATGACTTCGCCTAATGTTCCGACACCTGATACCACATTGGTATACAGTGGTACGGGGATTTTTGGCGGCACAAATATTTCTGAAGGCATTGGTACGACCCGTCCGTTTGAGCTTGTTGGCGCACCCTGGATTAATGCTGCTCAATTGGCAGCCCGCATGAATGCGGTTAATCTGCCGGGCGTAGTATTCCGGCCGGTATATTTTACGCCAAGACAGGTGGAGGTTAAATATCAGGGGCGGTTGTGTGGTGGCGTACAGCTGCATGTTATCGACAAACAGGCATTTCGTCCTGTGCAAACAGGGTTGACCTTGCTTTATATTATCAGTGAAATGAGTGATGGCAAGTTTTCCTTTAATAAATCGGCAACTGCTGCAGCTCCAACCATTGATATTTATACAGGCGACACCAATGTCCGGATGGGAGTGCCGCTTGCCGAGGTAGAACGGCACTGGGACGCGGAAGCCGCACGGTTTAAGGCTATGTCCCAAAAATATTACCTTTACAAATAGCTTTCCCTTGTAGTGAGCAGCATAATTTTTTGTTGCTAAAATCCACTCTTTGTCTGTAAAGAATAACAGGAATCGTGGTATAATCTGGATAGAAATTGCAAATAGTTTGGATAGGGTCAGCGCGAAGTCTCTGCGGACAGCGTGGCAGGAGAGGTAGTAAATGAAGAAATATGTGTTAATATACAATCCGGTTTCCGGCGATGCTAAGTTTAAGTTCAGACTGGATGAAGTTGTGGAATATTTACAACAGGCTGATGGGATAGTCCTGCCCTTTCGCACCAGTTACAAGGGAGATATTCGGCCAATTATCAGGCTGGCTAAAGAGCTTGCGGTTGACGGCCTGATTGTAGCTGGCGGTGATGGTACGGTACATGAAGTAATTAACGCCATGATGACAGAGGATGTTGATATACCGATTGGCATTATTCCTCGCGGTACCTGTAATGATTTTGCCAGTCATACAAACTTTGGCAAGAATTTGTCAAGTTGCCTGCAGGCTGTCACCGGCGGGAAGTGGCGTATGGTTGACGTGGGGAAAGTAAATGAAGAATATTTTCTAAATGTAGCCAGTGCCGGACTATTGACCTCGGTGGCTCATAGTGTGGATACTTCGCTTAAGAATACGGTAGGCAGGATGGCCTATTATTTAAAAGGCTTAGGTGAATTGCCAAATTTTCAGTCCTTACATGTAAAAATAACGGCAGATGGTCAGATAATCAAAGACGACATTTTACTGTTTTTGATAATGAATAGCGGCATGGTGGGAAGCTTCCCCACTCTGGCACCCGAAGCCAAAATTGATGATGGCAAACTGGATTTATTAATTGTTAATAAATGCAGCATTTCTGAGCTAATGGGTTTGTTTATCAGCATTTTTGCCGGGCGCCATACCTCTAGCAGTCATATCCGGCACTTACAGGCAAACGAGATTTTTATTGAATGTGATGAACCGGTGGAAAGTGACTTGGACGGTGAATTAGGGCCGCCTTTGCCACTTGCTATTGCAACTGTTACAAATAAGCTCAAAGTGTTCCAATTACCCTAACAGCAAGGGGACGCTAGGCAACTACTAAAGGGGGACTACTATGCGTTCAACAACATTATGCC
>JAEZVB010000114.1 GCA_023443285.1 Bacillota bacterium | reverse complement strand
GACAAAAGCCGACCAGTTCATTATCCAGCTGGTCGGCTTACCTTCTTATACAGACTATATCAAATTATACTACTATTGGCAATAGTTACAGTAATGCCGGCACAAACTTTGCCAACAAATATAGTTGTTCCTCAGCAAATACCGAATGCGCTACATCTGCAGGAATAACTGTGACAATTCCTTCAACATAATCAATTTTGTTATTCTCCAGCGTACAATATCCTTTGCCCTTAACCACTTCATGCAATTCCCATTTACCCTCATGAATATGCGTACCGATTGCACAACCTGTATTAATCCTCACCACATGACAGCTGAACTTTCCCTCCGTATCCTTGCCGGTAATCAGATGCTTTAACGCAACTCCCTCAAATGTTGGGTGGTTGTTCCACGGCAACGACTCCACATCCATTGCTGCTCTACCGATAACAACCTTACCTTGACATACCTGTTCCATCCCATTGCTCATATCATCCATCTCCTATCTCTTTATTTTTTTCTGCAACACAATTATCACAAAAGAAAGTCCATTTGTTTTGTACATTATTGCTAAATTCTAAGACATGCCCCTGGACAGATACAGTTGTTTTATCCCATTAAAAATGCTTTGTATACTTTACAATTACAAACTCTACCTATTGCACATCTTTACACATTAGCGTTATAATTTTACATATTGTAAGGAGGGGATATATACACATGTTAGAATTGAATATGGGAGTCATTATTGCCTTTGTTGTTTATCTGAGCGCAATGATGGCGATTGGTATCTATTATTGGCGGCAAGAACAAAAAATGTCAGAGTACATATTAGGCGGCCGTCAGCTAGGTGCCTGGGTTACCTCAATGAGTGCCGAAGCTTCTGATATGAGTGGCTGGATGCTCATGGGACTGCCGGGTTATGCCTATGTGGCTGGGCTTGGCGCAGGCTGGATTGCTCTAGGACTGATTTTAGGAACCTGGGCCAACTGGCAGTTTATCGCCACGCGACTCCGCAAATACACAGAGGTCGCCAATGATTCACTGACCGTGCCTGATTATTTGCAGAACCGTTTTCGGGATAACTCCCAAACTCTCCGGGTTATATCCGCAGTATTTATTCTTATTTTCTTTTTGATTTATACGTCTTCTGGCTTTGTTGCCGGCGGAAAATTATTCAACACGGTGTTTGGTATTCCCTACAACTGGGCCATGATTTTAGGCGCTTTTGTCGTAGTTTTTTACACCTTTCTTGGTGGCTTTATGGCGGTGTGCTGGACAGACTTTGTACAAGGTGTCATGATGTTTTTTGCCATCCTGGCTGTGCCGATTACCGCTGCCTTCATGATGGGCGGCCCGGCAACTACGGCTGCGGCTTTGTCTACCTTGAATGCCGAAATGTTTAACCCCTTTACCACTCCGGAAGGTAAACCTTTATCGCTTATCGCTATTATTTCTCTTTTGGCTTGGGGGCTTGGCTATTTTGGCCAACCTCATATCTTAGTTCGCTTCATGGCCATCAAATCATCTTCGCAAATTAAGCATGCTACCAAGATCGCTATGACCTGGGTTATCTTGTCATTATCGGCGGCGGTGCTGGTTGGTATGGTTGGCCGGGTATATTTACAACAACCGCTCACAGGTTCGGCGGTTGAGACAGTATTTATGGTTATGACTCATAATCTTTTCTCTAGTTTTTTTGCTGGTCTTATTCTCTCGGCTGTTTTGGCCGCTGTTATGAGTACTGCTTCATCCCAGTTATTAGTTACGGCCTCAGCTGTATCCCAAGACTTTTATAAAGCCTTAATTAACAAAAACGCCAGTGAGAAACAGCTGGTTTGGGTTAGCCGTATGACCGTCATTGGCGTTACGGTTATTGCCGTTCTTATTGGCCTTGACCCCAATAACTTCGTATTAGATATGGTATCCTATGCCTGGGCCGGCTTTGGCGCTGCTTTTGGCCCAGCACTGGTTCTGTCACTCTTCTGGAATCGTATGACTCGCAATGGCGCCTTAGCCGGCATTGTCGTCGGCGGCATCACCGTACTTATCTGGAAACAGATGGCGCTGTTTGGGCTATATGAAATTGTGCCTGGCTTTATCTTGTCCTGTCTGGCTATTTATGTTGTGAGTGTTTTGGATACGCCACCAGCGCAAGAGATTCTTGATGAGTTTGAACAAGTAAACCAAAGCAATATCTGATAAATGGAGACTTAATTCTAGTCATCGGATAAAACCAAAAGCGAGATTGCTCACTGTGAACATCAGTGAAGCAATCTCGCTTTTTAATTTTGAAAGAAATTTGGGTGTCAAAGGGATGACAGGCGGTGTGAAAACGCCTTATATTTCACTGTAAAAATGTTTTTACAAGACAAAATTTCCGCACAGTCATAATTGATACAATAATATATAAAACCGAGAAAAAATCAAAAGAAAGCAAGGAACGGTCTTACTTTTGGCATTGCCCCAAAGGTAAGCAAAAGGTCTAGGCCTAAAGCCTCCAAAAGCTGAAAAGCCGGGCGATATTCCTAAAATCCGCAAACTCGCTACGCTCAAACAGTACGGATTTCTTAACGGAATATCACCCGGCTTTTCTCCTGCGGAACGCTTTTTCCGGCAAAGGCCAGGGGTTACGGAAGTTACGAAGAGTGCGGGAGTACCACCTTCTGGGCTACAATTCTTTAGACAAGTGGATAGCGGTACTACCTTATGGGTAGAGTTAACAAGACAAAAGCACCGCATCTTGCTCAAGTCGATCGTACACAGTACAAAGGCACAGGCGGCCATTATGCATAAGCGGAGGTTAAGTGCTAACGGCGGAGCGTTGTATAATGGCCGTCTGTGCCGGGCTTTTACCTTGCCACTCTTTGTTTTTTATAAGGACTTATTGGATTGCAAAACTCATGAATTCTATATACCAAAAACGGCTTGTGCTTTCGCCAAAAGGCTCGGCACAAGCCTTTTTTTCTTTTGCAAATACCTCGCTCGAAACCCCTAGGTTTAAATTGCCGTCTTGAGCAACAAAACAACAAACAGCGAAGTAACCAGCGTGATAATTATCGAAAATATAAATGCAATGCGGATAATCTGGTTTTCATGTCCCAGCTTATCAATCGAAGCTGCCGCATTTTGCAATTTTGCTGGAGAAATTACACTTGCCAAGCCGCCGCCAAAAGCCAGACCGGCGGTGATAATAATTGTTCCTAATAAATTCATATCAAGGTTTTTCGCCGTAGTCATCGTGTATTTGGCAAACATCGCAATGGTTGAGGCTTCACTGCCGGTAATAAACCCGCCAAACAAACCGATAAATGCGACAATAGCACCATAGGAATCATGGAAATACAGCGCTGAGTAATCTGCCAATACTTTGACCATACTGGCTGTTTCAAACTTGCCTGTAACCATACTATAGCCAGACATATTCATGATTTCACCGATAGCAAAAAAGATTGCAGCCGAGAAAACCGGCCTGGGAGCCCGTTTCCACCAGACAGCCAACGTTTGCTTGATTTGCTGCGAAGTTGGTTTGATAAATGGGATTGACACAATTGTACTAACAAATATCCAGGTATACGCATTCCACAGAGCCCGTGTATCAATAGGAGCGCCGTTAGCCGTAATCCCGGCAATCGGCATCTTTACAGTTCTATATAAGAAATTAAACACATCTTTAGGTATATTTAAAATTAGAATAAAGGCAATTAATAATAGCCAGGGAGTCAACGCCTTCCATAATGGATACTGGCGCTCATATTCAAGCTCCTCGGCCGAGAGCTTGCTCTTGTCAATTATTGTTTTTCCGGTAACCAGCAAAAGTAAAACCATCGTTATAATAACGGCAATACCACATAATACCCCGGTAAGCACAACTAAATTATCATATTTATTAGTAAAATAAGAAACTACGCCAATTACGGTTCCTGTAATCAAACAAGGAATTAAGCCTTCTTTGATTGCCTGCCATTTGCCAACAATCCACAGCATACACAAACCGATTAAGGTAGAGACAACCGGCAAAAACATATAGAAGGCCATTCCCGCCTGAGACAAAGTAATCTCATGGCCTTTACCGAAGAAACTGTTAGCCACATCAACAAATACAACAATGGGCGCACCTAAGAGAGCATAGGTGCACAATGAATCATAACCGATTGCCGGCAAGGCAATGGCTACATTAGTCGAGTAACCCATCGCCAGAAGTATTGGTGGTAATAACGATACCGGAGTTGCGCCAACAGCCACCATCAAAGTACCAAAGCCAATATTGATCAGCATAATTTGGATAGCCCGGCTTTCACTGGCAATTGTCTTAATAAATATGATAATTCTTTTAAGAGCCCCTGTTTGTTCCATAAAAGCCATCTGTAATAGTGAAGTCGCAACAATCAGCGAGACGGCAAAAGATTTGATAAATCCGGCTGCTGTCGAACGAAGCAGCACTTCCACACTTGTCTGAAACACAAAATAGGCAACAATCGAAATTGCTAGCCATCCTACAATACCGCTTACGTCGGCTGCTTGCTTCCAAATGATAAGCATAGCCAGAATTACTACAATAGGTAGCAACGTGAAAAGTAAAATATCCATAATAAACCCCTTCCTACTTCTGTTAGCCATGCTAACAGATCCTACAAATTTCTTCATTTTTCCTTTCTTGTTATTTTTAATAGCTCTACTGTTCTCCTATACTACTCGCTGCAAGAACTCCTTGGTTCTAGGCTGCGACGGTGAACCAAACACGTCTTCCGGTAACCCTTGTTCTACAATCTCACCATTGTCCATGAAAATAACCCTGTTAGCAACGTCCCTGGCAAAACCCATTTCATGAGTGACAACAATCATGGTCATATGTTCTTCCGCCAGTTTGCGCATAGCCTTCAAAACTTCACCTGTCAGTTCAGGGTCAAGTGCCGAAGTGGGCTCATCAAATAGCATAATATCCGGATTCATGGCGAGTGCCCTGGCAATAGCCACCCGCTGTTTCTGGCCGCCTGACAAGCGTGAGGGGTAAACATCGCGTTTGTCAGATAGTCCAACTTTGGCCAGCAGTTCTTCGGCCTTAGGCACAATGTCTTCTCGCTTTAAGCCTTGGACTGTAATAGGCGCTTCAATAATGTTTTCCAGCACGGTAAGATGAGGAAAAAGATTGAACTGTTGAAATACCATCCCCATACGGCGGCAAATCTTTCTTGCCTCAGGTTCGGCGGCATAATTCACCTTCCCATCACCACTGTCTGATACCAGCACATCGCCCTCAATTTCAATAGTACCTTTATCAATGGTTTCCAATCGGTTCAAACAGCGCAAAAACGTGCTTTTCCCTGAACCGGAAGGACCGATAATGGCAATAACCTCACCTTTGTCAACCGAAAGCGTTATCCCTTTTAATACTTCTAGCTGATTAAACTGTTTATGAATATTTACTGCATTAATCATGTTCATAGTATATTGCTCCTACTCGTCATATACAGCGTACTTCTTTTCTAGCTTTTGAAATCCCCAGGTAAGCACCAATGTCATAATCAGGTAAAATACGGCGGCAACAATAAACGGCATGGTAGTAAAATCCCGCTGCACAATGGCTCTGGTGGTACGTAGCAAGTCATTCATAGCCAGAACGTAGATTAAGGAAGTATCTTTAACCAGCGTAATGGTCTCATTGCTGACCGGAGGCAGCACGCGTTTAATGACCTGAGGCAAAACAATGCGTCGCATGGTCTGCACATAGGTCATTCCCAGCACCTTGGCTCCTTCATACTGGCCACGATCGATAGACTGAATACCTGCCCGGAATATTTCGGCAAAGTAAGCGGCATAGTTTAGCACAAAAGCCACCAATGCTGCCGGATAATCATCTAACCGGATGCCAACGTACGGCAAAAACGGCAGACCGAAATATATAAACAGCAACTGCAGCATGAGCGGTGTGCCCCGAAACAGCCAAATATACACGCCAACCGCACTACTCAGTGTTTTAAAGCGTGAAATACGGGCTAAAGCCAGCAATAATCCAAGTGGCAGCGAGAGAACAATCGTGGCAAAAAACATTTGTAGTGTTACCACCGTGCCTTCCAGCAGCGGCGGCAAGATTCCTATTACATAGTCCATTTAATTCTTCCTTACTTTATAGTATCGAAAACAACTATTCTCATTCTACTTTAACATATTAAAGTTTGGAACTAATAAAAAGCGGCATTTTAGCAAATGTCGTAGTGTTTATATGCTTAATCTCGTATTTGCGGCATATCGCTCAATATATTGTTCTTTTAGCAAGGACTACACCGGTATAGCAGCCTCACAAGGTACAGCAGTCTGGCATTTACCACAGCCATAACGCGGTTTAAATCGCACCATTGTAGTATCAACAAACGCGGCACAAATATCGTTATTTTTGCCAGTATTATCAATAGCCTGGGGTGGACAGCGTTTGATACATGCCCCGCATTTGCTGCAATATTTGTCAAATTCCTGGTAATCACGCAGCGTAGGTGCTACCGTTGCCGAAACAATAATACTGCCAAACCGTCCGGCCGTACCAGCCTTAGTAATCAGTGACCTGCTCAAGCTAAAGGTACCCAACCCGGCAATATAAGCAATATGCCGCTCAGACCAATTGCTTTTGCGTTCCACTACAGCAAACCGCGAATCTAACCCTGGCGCCATCGCTTGGTAACCAGCCTGCTCAAACCAGGCAACCAGATACTTGCGCAAGGCATTGTTGACCATCTCGCCTTCAATCCGTGCATAAAGCCACTCGACAGCCGGCAACTCGCCCTGGCGATTAGCCTCCCGGACTGCCTGACTATAGGGCAGGAAATACGCAATGACCGACTGAGCCGCCGGCAGCCATTCTCGCGGCAGTAAATGCCGCTCTCCAACCATATTTTCGTCCTTACAAGCAGCAAATAAAGCATCCTCTGCACTTGCCACCCCAATTAACGGCTTGTCATATATTCTTTCCAGACCAATTTCGGTCGCAGCATTAAGCGGTGTTCCCGCAATGAAACCGGCAGCAGCCTGATCGATTGCCTGAAGCTTCATATTCCATCCCTCCATATCGTCAAATCAGAAATAACTTCAAGCTATTACCTGTAAAATCCTTCATTCTATCTTCAAATAAAAACCAGAACTATTCAAGTCCTGGTCATAGTCTTTCCTATTTGTTCTTAAGTTTCTTCAGCACATCAGGCGCCATTATATCGGCAATGTCCGGATAGGGAAGAACACATTCGATTAAACCGCAAGCATACGCAGCAATCTCACCTTGTTGAAAGTAAATAACAAGCCCCTCAGTAGTCAGGTAAAAATTAATACTGTCTGCGCGAATGTCTGGTGCAGCAAAATACCTAAAGGGCTTTTGTGATAATTGCTTTCTAAGCAGCAACGGCAACTTTTCCTGATAGGCATTACCTGCGAAAAGATCGCCCAGTTTGTATATCTGGCCGCTATCAGTATTTATCGTAAAGGTGATGTGCTGATTATTCGGGTGGGCTGCCTTGTTGATATAGGTACTGATGTTAACTCCAAAACTGGTAATTGCTCCTTGCTGAAACAAGCTGCCTGGCGCACTCCATACCTTTACCTGATCGGAGTCAAAATCATAGGAGGACTGGTGAATGAGCGCACCGACACTGTTCTTTACCAGAGTATTAAAACCCAGCTGTAACGTCTGATCCTCCATGCCCCGTATTTGGGGAAGAGGCAAAGTATATCCGTCAATTGCCACCTGTTCTGTAACAATGGTAGGCTGCGGCTGTGCAAAACCGCTCAGTATAACTGTCAGCAATAGCATAACCCCCATTGCCAATGACCGCGTAACTATTTTCTTCATACACCAATACCTCCTAACAATTTGCTGCCAGCGTACCCTTCAGAAATCCTGGAATTACTGCATGGTCTATTTCCCTGGCTCAATCGTAATCTTTTTTATCACAACGTCTTCAGCAGGTCTATCCTGGGCGCCTGTCTTGACTTTGCCGATAGCCTGCACAACATCCATACCTTCTATTACTTTGCCAAATACGGCATGTTTGTTATCAAGCCAAGGTGTCGCTTTCAGTGTGATAAAAAACTGGGAACCGCCGGTATTAGGGCCGGCGTTGGCCATGGAGATAACGCCTTGCGCATGTTTTAAATCAGGATGGAATTCGTCAGGAATTTTATAGCCGGGGCCGCCTGTGCCATTGCCCTTAGGATCGCCGCCCTGAATCATAAAATCGGCAATAACCCGGTGGAAAATCAGGCCGTTATAAAACCCTTTGTTTGCAAGAGTAATAAAGTTTTTGCTGGTCTGTGGCGCTTTGTCTTCGAATAACTCTATGCGGAAATTGCCTTTGGAGGTTTCAAATAACGCCACACTGTTTTTCGTGGCCGCTTTTTCAGCTTGAGCCTGTTGTGGCTGCGAGTTCTCCGGTTGTTTGGGCTGACTGTTATTGCTGGCACAGCCGGCAGCGGTAAGTGCCAGCAACGTTATCAGTAAGGTAAATGCAACAACATATTTTTTCATAAAATCAACTCTTTTCTTTATTTAATATCCAAATATTAGTATAACACATTAGCAAAATATAACTAGGGCAAAAATACTTTTCCAACATGAACACCCACCTACGCTCGCAAGATCTGTATTCATGGCCATATTCTTAAATAGACTTTGCCGGCTGCAGCATTTTTCCGTACTTTATCCGCCACCAGGAAATGGCTCGCGCCGCATCAATCTCCCGGTGAATTTTATCTTGATCAGGTGGCAGCAAGCCTTGTCTGGCTATATGTGCCTCACTGTGCTCTTCGTCAGCTTTCCCCATATACCCAGACGTAATCCAAAACCCGTAATTCATGCCAAAGTCATTGCCGTTTGTCAGACTGCGGCCAACCGAATAATATTCAAAACCTTGGGGAGCAATAAGTTCCAGCAGGGTTGGCGTAACATTAATATGACTGCCTGCACTTTGCTCTGGCAAAGACTCTTTGCTAATGCTTTGTCCGTAAACGATAAAGGGGATAGCATAGCGTTCAAATAAAGGTGGATTTGTTTCCACATTGACCCGGTCGGCATGGTCGCCCACTACAACAAACAGGCTGTCAGGATACTGCTGGCGAGCCTCTTTGATAAATTGAGCCAGCATTTTGTCAGCATACCAGAAATGCCCTAGCTTTTTGATAAGCTCCTGATCATTTTTTAGCTTATCTGGTAAGCCGTCAATAACAATGCTAGGATCAAACCCTTCCTTAGCTAGATCGACCGTATAGGGCGAGTGATTGGATACTGTGACAATAACATGAAAACCCGGTTTATCATCCCTGACTTGTCCTAATACCGCTTTATACAACTCACTGTCATCACAGCCCCAGACATTGCCGCCTTGGCTGGAAAAATCGCCCAAACCGTAAAACGTTTCAAAACCTTGTGCCAGCGTAAAATCCCTGATTCTTTCCCAGGAAGCCGGCCCTGCATACCAGAAATCAGCCGTATAGCCCAAGCGCTTCATCTGTGGTGCCAACGCCGCAGCATAGGGTTCTTTGTACGACTCCGGCAAATAATTCAGGTACAGGTTGGCTTCAGCCAGGCCGGTAACGACACCCATTATGCCGGAAATAGTGCTCATGCCATTTGGTAAAAAGTTCGGAACATAAGCAGCGTCCTCTTGCGCAATAATGCTTTTCATACCATTGGCAATGTTAAGACTGCTATACTGAGGCAAAAGCGGCCAGTTAGCATAACTTTCGGCAATAATAAGAAATACCTGCCTGGGTGGCGCTTGCCTTCCTGCTACTACTTCTTTGCGTAAAAAGTCATCCAAATTAACCGAATTAACCGGACTGCCCGCCAGAAAGTTGCCATAGTCAGTCAGCCGCGCCGGCTCCATCTCAAGTCCGGTAGAGGAACTGACCCGTTCATGTAAGATATATGCCCGGTATAGTGCCTGCACATCATCCAAAATAGCTTCATTCAGCAACTGATCTTTGGTAACTCCGGAGTTTTCCCAGTCAATATTATAGGCATATGTCATGGTCCCACCAAACCGAATAAAAATCGCCAGATAATATATGACGACAAGCAGCGCCGCTCTAACTACAATATTTTGATACCACTTGGGCCACCGGGGAAAACGGAAGGTTTTCGCGCCTAGCCACCGCTGCAGCACCTTGCACAGCAAGAATGCTATTATGATTGCCATAAGTATGCGAGCAGGCAAATGGTACTGCTCAACAACAGTATGAAAAATGGCTGTAACATCATCATGTAACGTATTAAATAATAATTGGTTAAAAGCCATGCGGAATTCCTGGTAATACGGAATTCGCGCCTGAAATAAAAAGCTGAGTATCGTAACATAAATTACTCCCAGATAAAATCGCAGATGGCTAAGCTCCTTCCAGGGCAAAAACAAGCGCAGACCCGTACAGCAAACAAGCGGCAATAATACCATCAAACCCGCGCTTTTCAAGCTGATTCTCAGGCCATAATACAGCGCAGCAGCGATATCGCGTATGGTCACCGCCTCACTCAAGAACGAATGCATCACGGCAATAAAACCAACCCGGAACAAACAGAAAACTCCCAATATATAAAGAAAGAGTTTGCAATCCTGCTGCAACTCGGCGCAAAACTCATCCCAACTAACCAACCTGATGATAACCCCATCCTTTCAACAACCTTTACAGCGATGTAAAACAAAATAGTTTTCTACTTCATTTGTCAAAATCCTGCCGAATTCTGCAAATATTTTTCGTTTGCCGCAGCTAAACAACTGGCTGACCAGCCATAAACTGGCATGGCTACAATCATCTATTTTCGCAGACAATAAAGAATAATAATATCCGAAACAGATAGGAGTGAGCATTACCATGAAGCATACCAGCCGGAGAAAAAATGCCAAGCGCAGATACAAACGTTTAGTAGCCGCCCTTGCCGGTGCTGTTGTCGTTTCCTCAGCTATGCTGCCTGGACTCCCATTCTCCAAGGTTCAAGCCGCAGATAACATGGCTGTCTCAGCTCCGTCACCGGATACGTCAACCAGTCCTACCTCTGAAAACGAGCAAAACACTAATCAACCTGTCACTGATGCTGCAAAAGAGACTGCCAGAACCCATAACCGTGATAAAGTAAACGAAGCCATTAGCCGAGGTCATGATCATGACGGTATTGATTTTGGTAATCCGGTAAGGGTTGTGAAAGCTAATGCATCCACCTTCGGGTTTGACGCTTATCATGATAACTTCACACTATTATCAATAGCTAGCGGTAAAGCCATCGTCCAGGTTAAAACCAGCGGCCAAACCTTTAAGGTAGACCTGGAAAGAAGTGGCGGCAACTGGATTATTACCGCTATCCGCGGAATCGGCAACAGCAGCTATCCTGCCACCTATCGTCCGGCTAGCCTCTATGGCTATCAAGCGACTGCTGCACCGGTTGGTGCTATTGTCAAACGAACCTTGTACAGTACAGACACCTTAACTGATTGGTTCTGGCACCAAAGCACCTATCCTACTAATATGAAAGTCGGTGTTCTCCTGGTTAAACCAGAATCCGCTGACATTACCGAGCTACCAGGCATCATTGTTGAAAAAGCAGGTTTCATTGATTTTAGCCGGCAATTTGTTCTTTACGCGCACATTGGCTCTGTCGACAGTACAGGCTATGGGATTGGTATCGAAAAAGTGGTGCAAACAGGCAATGATTTGACTGTCACACTTAGAATGAAAAGCCCCCTCGAAAACCACATGCTACCACCAACAATCACTAATGACGTTATCCCCCTAGACCGCGCAACATTTAACTTTGATAATCCTATCCATATTAGTTTTGTAGACCAAAACGGCACTACCCTCAGCAACTATACACTATACAAACGATAATACGGCTGCCCATAGAAATGCCGCTCTGCGCAACATACACATGCGCAGAGCGGCATTTTCGCCTGGAGCAAAGATTAGCTTACCGCCATAAGGCCTGACGGTCATGACCATATTGAATTTCAAATTGCCTGATAGCAGCGGCAACATCCTGACTAGGGCTTATTTGCCGCCACATGCGGTTAAGCAGCTCTAGTGTCTTTGCAAATCCGTAAATATAGAAGGGTTTTCGAAAAACAAAATTCACTAGGAAATTTTCCAGCAAAAAGGTGCCTGGCTTAGCTACTTCCACTAGATGTGTAGCCGCCAATTCATCCAGTATGTCATAGTTGCGATTAAACAAGGTTGTAAGTTCTCGTGCAAGTGTCTCGTCCTGCCGTAAGCTAGTTACCTTGTTAATTGTTTCAGCCAAGAAAACTAACCGTTCCTCAAGCTTCAAACTCCGATACTGTAGAATGTCGATGAAATGCGTTTCCAGTTCAAAGTAATAGTGCAGAGGTTCCCAGGAGGGATGTTGCTGAGGAAAAACCTCTACCGCATAGTTATTCTCAGGAAAGGCCAGCGGTGCTTGTTTGGCTTTGACAATGGTTAGCGGCGACTCTCTGTCAGCGAGCTTCAATACAGCCGGACAGCTAAAGCTAAGTGTCAGTTCAATTCCCCGCGAGCTATTCATCGGATAACGCGGATAGGTCTGGCAGACTGCGTCAAGATGACTGTGCCCGGCTTCTTTATGCAACCGGCAGCAATTACTGTCATCCAAAAACCAACAACTGCCCTCGGCCTGTTTGGCGATATAGGCGTATTCACCATAACCAGCCGCCTCCTGCAGTCTGATAAACGCCTGATCAAATTCGGCCTTGCGGCCGGTACTGCAAAACAGCGCTTGGTTCCGGCGATAACTGTCTTCATCCAGAGTTACCTGCCAGGCATTATTGCAGCACATGCCACACATTTCACACGCAAACTGTTCACATAGGTCTAGATAAATATACGTAATATCACCTTCTTATCTGAGACAAATCACCGTTTTAACAATATCAGTTTATCATTTAAATAAGTCACTAGCGTCAACTGTCCCTTTTCAGCATTACTTAGCAATTGATAATCACTTTGCTGAATAATCAAGTACGCTGTATCTGTAGTAGCAATAACACTGCTAATATCCTTATCTGTCCTCATCTCAAGTCCATACATGTTTGCATAAAAGGCAAAACCTGGACGCATAAATTTCATGATATAAACAGGTGTTTTTCCATCATATATACTGACAAACTGCCGCGCGATTTCACGGGTATGCAGCCCAGCTGCCACAGGCGGCAAAATTATGTTGAATAATAAAACGGAAACCGCGACCATCATCAGGGCTTGTCCCCAAAACGCTTTTTCAACATTCCGCCTCGAGAGAAACCACCAAACCAGTATAGGCATCATTCCCAAAACAATGGCTAACCCTACCAAACCACCTGTTGCTACGCCTGGAATGAGCGTACTTCCCTTAATTATAGCGCCGATCAGTAATAACGCCACTATTGTTAATACTATCGGCCAGATGAGTCGTTGTCCCGTTAATCGCCAGTCTTCCCAGCAAGAGCTAATATACCAGCCAACGATAACCGCTAAGGCTGGAAACATCGGTAAAATATAGGTCACCAGCTTGGTGCTGGATATCGAGAAAAACAAAAATATGAAAGCCGCCCAAACCAGGAGAAAACTCAGGATTCCATGGTTTGCTGTAGTTCGTGCTTTTACGGCTGCGGTTATTGCCGGAATAAGTAGTGATGACCAGGGGAAAAATCCCAGCAAAAGCACCGGAATAAAAAAATACCAGCCTGCTGTCTCGACATGCTCCGGCGTTGCAAATCGTAAAATATTATTAATCCCGATAAAGCCGTTTATAAAATCCATCCCGTGGATAGCGTACATTGCCCCATACCAGGGCATGACTACCAGCAACCAGACCATTATCCCCTGAATCAGTTTCATGCGCCTTATTTCGGCAAACCGATGGGTAACTGCCAGCCAGATAATAACGATGATTCCTGGAAATAAACCGATTGGTCCTTTTGTCAAAGTAGCCAGACCGGAAAAAAGGTAGAACATATAATATTTCCGCCGAAAAAAACAAAATAGCGAAACTGTTAAAAACAGCGTTAGCGTCATGTCGGTTACTGCTGCTTTGGCCAAATAAAAAAATTCCAAGCTGGTAGCAAGCACTACTCCGCTGATGATTCCGGTACGTTGATCAAATAGCTTTGCCGTCATATAGTACACCACGCTAACACAAATAACGGCCAGTAAAGCCGATGGCACTCTGGTCGCAAACTCATTGATTCCTAACAGCTTATAGGCACCGGCTACCAGCCAATAATACATGGGTGGCTTATCATACCAGAACTCCCCATAAATGCGGGGCGAAATATAATCATTGAACATAATCATTTCCTTGGGAGTTTCCCCATAAACCGGTTCATCTGGATCTAATAGCGGAATATCGCCGAGATTAATGAAGATTGTCAATATTGTCAAAACCAACATGACCCATAATGGCTTTTTAAAACGCAAATAATACCACCCCAAAATAAGTATTCTACTGCATTAATTTACGGACAAGCAGGATAACAATTGCAATCCAGGCCACAGCAGCTGCTGCCAGTGCGAACAAAATATAGGGCATTCGCCGCTGCCATTTTTCACTTTGCTGCCTGCTTTCCGCCAATACCGGCGCCGGCAGCAAATTGGTTAAATATAGCATAGCCCCGGCAAACAAGGCAGCGTCATCGGCGATGCCTACAAGCGGCAAGTAATCTGGTAACAAATCAATTGGACTAAGTAAATAAATAACCAACGCGGCCAGTATGCCTTTCAAATACTGCGGCGTTTGCGGATGCCGCCACGCACAAAATAGAATCATAGCATTTTCCCTGATCATTTTTATCCACGTCCAAAACTTAAACACTTTTCCGACTTTTATCATACTATCAACCGCCTAGATTTTATTTCACACTTTATGCACATTACATTTACTTTACCGCCATTTTCCCTGAGCGGCGGAAGGAAACTAGGGCTCCGATAATGGCAAATACCGCACCTACCAATAAAGCAGCCTGGTATCCGTCCATAAAAGCTGCGACCTGCTGCGCTGAGGTTGGTTGACTAAAACTGCTAAGACTGGCGGCACGCCGGAATTCCAGAATAGACACCGCCACCGCTATACCACACACCATGCCAAAATTCCGGGCCAAAGCATTAATGCCGCCCGCTATCCCTAGCTGCCGGGGCTGTACAGAGCTCATCACACTGTTATTATTAGGCGACTGAAATAGGCCATTGCCCAAGCCCATAAGAGCTTGCGATAGCATTATCAGCCATAACTGAGCATCCAGCTGAAGCTTGGCAGCCAAAACCAAGCCCAGTGCCAATATTCCCAAACCGGTTGTAGTCAGCGCACCTGGGCCAACCTTGTCTGACAGGCTGCCGCTAAGAGGCGCAACCACTGCCATAACCAAGGGAAAAGCCGACATAATCAATCCCGTCTTAGCTGGTGTAAAAGCTAACACATCATGCAGAAAGTACGGTAGCAGCAAAGCATTGCTAAACATTGCCATAAACGATAACATCCCTGCCAAATTACCTGTCGAGAATTCCCAAATCTTGAATATAGATAATTCCAGCATAGGATAGTCAATTCTTTTTTCTTGCTTAATAAACACAATAAACATAGCTACTGCAAGCCCTAGACAGGAAATTGTATTTATGGAAAGCCAGCCCCACTTAGTTCCATAACTTAATGCCAATAACAAGCTGACCATACTTACCGTAAACAAACTAGCGCCCAGATAATCAATCTTTTCCTGCTGCCGATTTTGATCAAGCGGCAATATCAGGCGCACTCCGGCATACCCCAGCAGACCAATCGGAATATTAATGTAAAAAATAGCATGCCAGCCAAACAGCTCCACAAGCAGTCCCCCTATTGCCGGACCGCTCAAACTCCCTAGTGCCACAATAGTGCCAGTCAGCCCCAACACCCTGCCGCGCTCACTTGCCGGGAAATTTTCTGTCACAATAGCCATGCCATTAGCCATCAAGGTTGCGGCACCAATGGCCTGCACCGGACGAAAGCCAATGAGCATACCGATTG
>JAEZVB010000109.1 GCA_023443285.1 Bacillota bacterium | reverse complement strand
ATTAAATAGATATGTGGCTTGTCCTCTAAATCAATAAATTTGAAGGGATGATGTCGAGTGTTATTACGGGAAACAATGTGGGATCTTTTTTTAAGTACCGGTAATATCGATGCTTACCTTGCCTATCGAGCTTGTTTAGATTGTCCTAGCAATTGCCAACAAGATCCAGAAGACGAAGCCACAAAGTCACTAGTTGTACCTAAATATTTTTACAATCATTTCTTACGTGAGGTTAAATGGCATTAGAATATCCGACAGAAGCCATTCTGTTAGCGACACGTGACTGGAGCGCCGCTGACAGAATGGTCACTTTGTTTTCGCGAGAATATGGTATTATTACTGCGATGGCTTATGGTGCTCGCAAACAAAAAAGCAAGTTGAGCGGCGGCCTCCAGCCGTTTACTCATTTAAATTTACTAATGGCTAACGGCAAAGGCATGGATTCAGTAAAACAATGTGAGGTGCAAACTTCATTCCGAGAACTTCGGGAAGATTTGACAAAACTGGCCTATGCTAATTTTATTGCTGAATTAACCTTAGGGCTATGGCCGGAACATCAGGCCGAACCAGCAGCCTTTGATATGCTTTTTGTTGTGCTTTCACTCTTAGTAAAACGCAATTCCCGCATTGCTTCACTAGCTGGAGCATGGCATCTGATGGCTTTAGCAGGCTATCAGCCTGAATATGAATACTGCGCTCAATGTGGCTGCAAAATAACTTTGCCAGCACATTTCAGTTTTTCTGAAGGCGGTGCCACTTGCAAAGCTTGTAGTCCTTGTGCCATAACAAGCTTTGATCAGTCTGACAAAACATTTTTAGATAAGCTGCTTTCCATGAATTTGAACAAGCCCGATGAATTTAGTGTCAATGCCAAGACATTGACCGTCGGCGAAAACCTGCTGTACGGCTTTGTTCGGCACCAATTAGAACGCCCGCTTAAGTCATTAGATTTTATAAGCAAGATTAATACCCTATAAGTAGAATAACAGTTTTTCATTCGGAAATACTAACCTAAACTATTGGAGGGTATATAAATGGAAATTACTTTAGAAAATATTGATCTGATCCGTGAGCGTACTGGTGTTTCTTATCGTGAAGCCAAAGAAGCTCTAGAACGAAATGACGGCAAAGTAATTGAGACGCTAATCGAACTTGAAGATAAAAGCAAAAGTGGTACAAAATGGACAGAAGAATTTTCAGTGCGTTCATCTGAAGTTATGGACAAGGTAAAAGAACTGATTCGCGAGGGCAATGTTAATAAGATTCGCATAAAACATGATGGAAGAGTACTGGCAGAAATACCGGTGGCTCTTGGAGCTATTGGTGCTGTGGTTTTGCCGCAACTTGCTGCGGTCGGCGTACTAGTAGCTGTTTTTAAACGTTGCACCATCGAGGTGATACGGGATGATCCAGAATCGTCCACGATCAGCGAGGAAGCTCCTCAAAATGATGAGGACAAGCCCTCACAGGGGATATAAGGTACACTCCCATACTACAATCCTAGAACATACAATCCTAGAACTATTTGACAAAGATCGCGACATTTGTTATATTTTAAATTAATCGTAGCAATGCGGGAAATAAGTAACCTTTTATAAGGCAGCGAACCAGGGAGAGTGAAAGCCTGGTACACAAAAGGTGAAGGGCCTTCCCAAGCTGCAAGAGGAAATCTCTAAGTTGATTCGCTAATGCTTATCTGGGCATCGGGCATTAGGTATCAGTTTCGTGAGAAAGTAAAACTTGCTATATTTTTAAGGTGGGGCATTTTTAAGTGCCCAATCAGGGTGGAACCGCGGGAATAACATCTCGTCCCTGTAACTTAATTCAAGTTACGGGGGCAAGATGTTTTTATTATTTTGTGGGAGGTAAAATTATGACATTCCAGGAGATAATCCTGACACTGCAAAACTTTTGGGCTAAAGAGCATTGTATTATCCAACAACCTTATGATGTGGAAAAAGGGGCAGGAACCATGAATCCGGCCACTTTCCTTCGGGCATTAGGGCCTGAACCTTGGAATGTGGCTTATGTTGAACCATCGCGCCGCCCGGCAGATGGTCGCTATGGCGATAACCCTAACCGCTTATTCCAGCATCACCAATATCAGGTTATTATGAAGCCATCGCCGGCTAATATCCAAGAATTATATCTGGCTAGCCTGGCCAAATTAGGAATTGATCCCGCAAAACATGATATTCGTTTTGTCGAAGACAACTGGGAGTCACCGACCTTGGGAGCCTGGGGTCTGGGCTGGGAAGTATGGCTAGATGGTATGGAAATTACCCAGTTTACCTACTTCCAACAGGTTGGCAGTATTGATGTTAAACCAGTTGCTGTTGAAATTACCTATGGACTAGAACGTTTAGCTATGTATATCCAAGGCAAAGAGAATGTTTTTGATATTGAATGGGTAGCAGGTATTACCTATGGCGATGTTTTCCACCGTAATGAAGTTGAACATTCTTACTATAATTTTGAAATTGCCGACACCAAGCTGTTATTTACCTTATTTGATATGTACGAAAAAGAAG
Source organism: Bacillota bacterium (assembly GCA_023443285.1). Classification (GTDB taxonomy): domain Bacteria; phylum Bacillota; class Negativicutes; order Sporomusales; family Sporomusaceae; genus Sporomusa. The sequence continues at coordinate 26,319 of JAEZVB010000109.1, read as the reverse complement.
CTATTCGAGTAATTGAACTTGGTTATGTGTTGCCTGCCTATGATTATGTTTTAAAATGTTCGCACAGCTTTAATCTTTTAGATGCTCGTGGTGCAATTAGCGTCAGTGAACGTACCGGCTTTATTGGCCGAGTGCGAAATTTGGCGAGACTATGTGCCCAGGGTTATCTGGATCAACGCGAAAAGCTGGGTTATCCACTCCTAAAGGGAGGTAAGTAAGCATGAACAAAGATTTACTCTTAGAAATTGGCACAGAAGAAATACCTGCTAAATTTATGCCAGGTGGCTTAGCTCAACTCGAAAGTATAACAAAAGCGAAACTGACAGAACTTAGGATTAGTTATGGTTCAGTTCGTGCTGTTGGCACACCTCGCCGCCTAGCTGTTATTATAAAAGATGTGGCTGTCTCTCAAGCCGACAAGCATAGTGAAAACAAAGGACCTTCGGTTAAGATTGCCTTTGACCAAACCGGAGCGCCAACTAAAGCTGCTATCGGCTTTGCCCGTGGTCAGGGAGTCGATCCTGCAGCACTTGTCGTTAAAGATGACTATGTATATGCTATTGTTCAGGAAATTGGTCGGCCGGTAGCTGAATTATTGCCCACATTGTTTACAGATATTGTGACAAGTTTATCGTTCCCCAAGAATATGAGATGGGGCGACCTGGATATGCGTTTTGTTCGTCCCATTCGCTGGATACTTGCGCTGTTTGGTAACGAGGTTGTACCCTTTTCCTTGCCAGGAGTAAACTCAGGCAAAACTACGCGTGGCCATCGATTCCTTGGTCAGGCCGAAGTAGCAGTGAATTCTGTTACCGATTACTTTGAACGCCTTAAGGAAAACTTTGTTATGGTTGATCAAGATGAACGCCGCCAGGTAATTAAGGAACAGATCGAAAAATTGGCTGTCAGTCATGGCGGTACGGCAACCATCGACCAAGAACTTTTAGAAGAAGTAGTTTATTTAGTAGAATATCCGACAGCATTATGCGGTAATTTTGAAGAAAAATACCTTAGCTTGCCACCGGAAGCAATTATTACTCCCATGCGCGAGCACCAACGCTATTTTCCGGTAACAGGCAAAGATGGAAAGCTATTGCCAAAATTTATTACCGTAAGAAATGGCGGCGCTGATCATATCGACATTGTTCGTCATGGAAATGAACGAGTTCTTAAAGCCCGCTTAGCTGATGCACGTTTCTTTTTTGAAGAAGATCGGAAGATACCACTATCAAACCGGGTAGAAAAACTTAAAACAATTGTTTTCCAAGAAGGCTTAGGCACACTATATGATAAAATATTGCGTTTAGAACGCTTAGCAATCGGTCTGGGTCAGATGATAAACGTTTCTCAGGATGAGCTGAGTATTGCCCAGCGTGGCGCTCAGCTAGCTAAAGCTGATCTAGTCACAGGAATGGTATGCGAATTCACTGAACTGCAGGGTATTATGGGCCGGGAATACGCTAGGTTGAGCGGTGAAACTTCAGAAGTTGCCGAAGCAGTATTTGAACATTATCTGCCCCGTTTTGCCGGTGATGATTTGCCGCAGACAACTGCTGGCCGGTTAATCAGCATTGCAGATAAAATGGATAATATTGTTGCTACATTTAGTCGGGGACTTATTCCCACAGGCTCGCAGGATCCCTATGCGCTGAGACGCCAGGCGCTTGGTATTGTAAATATTTTAATTGATGCGAAATATCATGTTTCGTTACATGATATTTCCAGTCAGGCTATGGATTTACTCGGTATTACCGCTACTGAGCAACAGACAAAATTATTAACCGATATCCAAGAGTTTTTCCGTTTGCGCATAAAAAATGTTTTTACTGAAGACAATTTGCGTTATGATATGATTGATGCAGTTTTAGCTACAGGTAACGACGATATTTTTGATACATGGCTACGTGCTAAAGCCATGGCTGTCGAAGGTGACACCGAAGCAATGCAAAAAGCTGTACAGGCACTTGGGCGTGTAGGCAATCTTGCGAAAAATGCCGTATCTGATACTATCGATACTAATTTATTTGCGGTTGAGGCTGAACAAGCTTTGTACAAAGCTTACAGTGAAGCACAAGCTGTTATAGCTAAGTACCAGTCCGAGAAAAATTATCAGGGAATACTTGCTGTGCTTGCCTCTTTGGCCGCACCGATTGATGCCTTTTTTGGCGCTGTTATGGTCATGGTTGAAGATACAGCCGTTAAAAATAACCGTTTAGCTTTATTAAAATCCATATCAACACTAGCGACTCAGACAGCTGATTTAACTAAAATTGTGGTTATGTAGTCGAACAACTCCAGAGAGCCTTTCTAAATCCCGCATGAAGAAAACGAGTCTTAGAAATTACTTGGTTATCGGATTAATGCCAGGGGCAAAGGGGGGATAGTGATTGGGCTTAACGTCGCGGCAAGAGAAAATTGCTGGGATGGTCAGAACCTTAGGGCCAATTACTGGTGAACAAATTGCTGAACGTCTTAATGTAACCCGAGCGGCACTCAGACCTGATCTAGCAATTCTGGTAATGTCCGGTATGGTGGAAGCTCGTCCGAAAGTAGGCTATTATTACACAGGAAAAAATGTAATGAGTATGCTTACCGAAAAAATAAACAAGATTAAAGTTAGGGATGTACAGTCAGTTCCAGTCGTTGTTACTGCAAGTACAAGTGTTTATGACGCTGTTGTTACCATGTTTCTCGAGGATGTTGGCTCAGTCTTTATTGTTGAGTCAGCAGGCATTCTATCTGGCGTGGTATCCCGCAAAGATGTATTAAAAGTAGCCATGGGAGGCAGTGATCTACACAAAATGCCGGTTAAAGTACTTATGACACCGATGCCGAAAATTGTAGTGACTTATCCGGATGAATCTATACTAACTGCAGCAAAAAAAATTATTGATAACGAAGTAGATAGCCTGCCGGTCGTCGCACTTGCTAATCATACAGAAACAAAAGCTTATGAAGTAATCGGACGACTGACCAAAACTAATATCGCTAGATTGTTCGTTGAACTTGGCGAGGGACGAGGAGGAGAACAGCTATAGCTACCCTACCGATTATTTACGCAATATCAGATTCAATTGGTGAAACGGCCGAGCAAGTGGCGCGAGCTACTGCCAGCCAGTTCAATTCTGGAGAATTTGATATTATAAGAATACCCTATATCAACTCGGTGGAACAAATTGCCGAAACCGTGCTGGAAGCGTCCAAACATACATGTATTATTTGTCATACCTTGGTATCTCCTGATCTGCGCGACGCATTACTGGAACAAGCACAGCAATATAATATTCAGACTGTAGATATTATGGGTCCAATGATTCATGCTGTCCAAAATATTACCGATATGGTTCCACGTTTAAAACCAGGACTTGTTCATAAACTAGACCAGGAATATTTTAAACGGGTTGAAGCTGTGGAATTTGCCGTTAAATATGACGATGGGAAAAATCCATTAGGATTGTTAAAAGCCGATATCGTTATTATTGGGGTATCACGCACTTCCAAAACTCCTCTTAGTATGTATTTGGCACATAAAAAGGTAAAAGTGGCTAATGTGCCGCTTGTACCGGAAGCACCATTGCCACAGGAGTTATTTCAAGTACCCTCTCATCATATTGTCGGTTTAATCATCGACAAATTTAAACTTAATGAAATCCGCTGTGAACGTCTAAAAACTATGGGGTTGGCACCAGATGCCAGTTATGCTAATATAAGCCGAATCAATGAAGAGCTTGATTATGCACGTTCCATCATGCGGCGGCTGGAATGTCCGATTATCGATGTATCAAATAAAGCAATCGAAGAAACCGCCAATCGGATACTAGAAGTAGTTCAAAAAAATAAATTGGCTAAAAGGTAATATAAGAAATAGGATTATACTTTTAGATAGTGCAAAAATCCCTGGTGCAGCGGGTGCTGTCACCAGGGATTTCTGATACTCAGATAAAATTATTAGAATCAACATTATAATTTGCAGAGTCAGCAGTCCATTCATTGAACCCCTGAGTCACGTGAACATTACCGCTAAATAATGCAATTCGGTTATCCCAACTAAAGTCTACATTATCCGCTTTGATTGCAAGGACGGTACGTGAAAACTGTACACCGCCATCAATCTTTGCCCGGTTTTTAGTTCCATAAACATACACGTTGCCACCGGTGAAATAGATATCATCTTGTTTTACCGTGATGCCGCCGGTACCCCATACTTCTAATGAGGCTAAATTAACCTTAGCTTCACCAGCAGTAATTACTCTGTTACTTACTTCAATGTAAACATTACCCTTTAGGACATATAATCCTGTATTAATATCAAAGTATGTACGATCAGCTGTAACGACAGGTTTTGCAGCGAATGTAGTACCAGTTAGGAGAAAAAGTAGCAACAGCATGATAACAACTATTCTGCTATATCTCATTCTTTGATCCTCCTTTCCTACTATTTATTATAACAAATAATTCTTAATCTTGCTCAGTTTTCGCATAAAAATCGGGTTGGTTACCGCCGGTAAAAAATGTTATAATATACATAAGAAAGGAGGCATAACAACATGAAAGTCCGTGAACGAATTGAAGAACAAGAATGTAAAATATTATCCACCTATGCTGCGAAAAGTCGCGATGCCGTCCGAGACAGAGAAGAGGACTTATGTGATTTTCGTACCGCATTTCAACGCGATAGAGACCGCATTATTCATAGTAAATCTTTTAGGCGTCTTAAACATAAAACACAGGTGTATATTGCGCCAGGCGATCATTACCGTATGCGTATGACACATAGCCTGGAGGTAGCGCAGATTTCTCGAACTATAGCCCGTGGCCTAATGCTAAATGAAGATTTGACTGAAGCAATTGCAGTAGGCCATGACGTCGGCCATACTCCGTTTGGTCATGCCGGTGAATACGCTTTACGCGAACTCATTGGTCATTACAATCATAATGAGCAAAGTTTGCGAGTTGTAGAATATCTCGAACGAGGCGGTCAGGGGCTCAACCTAACTGCCGAAGTAAGAGATGGCATACTAAACCACACTGGCGATAATATACCTTTTACCTTGGAAGGCAATATTGTACGCCGCGGTGATCGCATTGCCTATCTATGCCATGATTATGACGACGGCATTCGCGCCGGCATGATTAGCCCAACTGATCTTCCTAAAACGGTAAGCTGCGTGCTAGGTACAAATCCATCCAATATGATAACGGTAATGGTATCTGATATTATTACTGAATCAACAGAAAAGAATGAAATAATTATGTCCCCCAAAGTAAAAGCAGCCATGGATGAATTCCGTGAATTCATGTTTAGAAAAATTTATCATTCAACCGAGCTTGAACCTGATCGGAAAAAGTCCAAATATGTTGTTAGTAAACTTTTTGAATATTATATGGATAATCCCGGGGGATTACCACAGGAGTTTTTGGAACGTGAAGAACGCTGGGGCTTACAGACGATCGTTGTTGATTATATAGCTGGGCTAACAGATCTATATGCAATTAAACAATTTGAAAAATTATTTATCCCTGCCACTTGGGGAATACCGCAAATGTAAGCAGAGCTATAACGAAAGCTCTGCTTTTGTTTTTTTAGCAAAAACACGTCTTACGCCGAGCCCTGGCGAAGCGTGAAGTCGATGTTGCCCTTATTCTGCTTATAAAAAAGTTATACTTTCTGTTAGGGAACAAATATATTACTTTTGTCAAGATGTAAAAGAGGATTTTTGCCATTTATATTGAATAATAATTATTAAATTAAAAAATGCTAAGAAATGCACATACAACTTGTAGTTAGTTACCTGCGGTGGGCAGGAAAATTAGTTTGAATGTAGAATAAAGTCAAAGCTTGGAACTATTTGCTATTTGTACAAGCCTAAAACACAGCAAGGTAGTTGTCATTGCCTGGATAAGGTGAATTATATGAAAGATGCAGTTTTCGATGAGTTTATCGATAGATTGCGGTCGGAAAGCGATATTGTCAGCATTGTTTCCGATTATGTATCCCTTAAAAAGAAAGGAAAGAATTATTGGGGTTGTTGTCCCTTTCATGGTGAAAAAACACCATCGTTTTCAGTAAATCAGGACAAAGGTTTTTTTTATTGCTTTGGTTGCCAGACCGGCGGTAATGTTTTTAATTTCTTGATGAAAGTGGAAAACATTACTTTTTTTGAAGCGGTAAAACTACTAGCAAAAAAACTAAACATTGCTGTACCTGAAAAAGAAAAGACACCACGTGAACTGGCTAAAGAACAAGAACTTGCAAAAATCTATCAAGCAAATGAGTTAGCCAGAGATTTTTTTCATGCCTGTCTGACCAAAACTAATTATGGAATACCTGCCCGTGAGTATTTAGCTAGTCGTGGTATATCTGCTGAAGCCATTGATTTTTTAAAATTAGGGTTTGCTCCGCCATTATGGGATAAACTATCGTTAACCTTGAGTGAACGAGGTGTCGCTCTTGATATTCTCCTGAAATCCGGTTTATCTGCCCCACGCAATTCTGGGGATGGCGTATATGATCGATTCCGTAATCGTATTATGTTCCCTATTAGCGATGTGCGGGGACGGATTGTTGGTTTTGGCGGTAGGGTTCTGGATAACAGTCAACCTAAATATCTTAATTCACCTGAGACCGAGGTATTCAACAAACGCCATGTTTTATATGGATTAGAGAATGCCTACAAGCCTATTCGTGAGTTAGGCCAAGTTATTATTGTTGAAGGGTATATGGATGTAATAACCCTCTATACTCAAGGCATAAAAAATGTAGTAGCCTCATTAGGCACGGCTTTCACTCCTGAGCAAGCTAGGCATTTGATAAAACTTAATGCAACATTATTCTTTTCTTATGATAGCGATGCTGCCGGACAAATCGCTACTGTTCGGGCACTTGAAACTGTTCGTTCTTTAGGAACTATTGTTAAAGTCGTTACTATTCCAGATGGTAAAGATCCTGATGAATTTGTCCGCAAACATGGTCATCAAGCATTTCTTGAACTGATAAATTCAGCTCAACCATTGTTAGACTATCAACTAGATCAAGCGTTGAAATCTGACGATTACTCTACAGTTCAAGGAAAAATTGCTGTTGTTGGTAAGTTGACACCCATTCTGGCTGAGACGGATAATGCAGTAGCAGTTAATGCCCATATCACTCGTTTGTCTCAAGTGCTTGCTATTGACGAAAGTGCTTTACGCAGCGAGATCACTAAGTATATTATTCAAGTTAAAAAGGATAAAAATGTAAAACCAGGGAAAACTATAAATATTGCACTCTTGCACAACCAACCAGCTACGGCAGTAATTCAAGCAGAACGCCAGCTGATTCGATTAATGTGTGATGATTTATCTCTTATCCCTTATATTTTATCCAAACTCTCGCCACAAGAAATTCAAGGAACAGTCCAGCAAGAGATAATTAATTTTATATTTGATGCGTATAATAGGGAAAACAATATAACGCAGGCAGCGTTTACCGCTGGTGTAAATGCCTTAAGCGAAAAAGCAAACAATGAATTTTCGCATATTATGTTGTTAGAAAACCAATTTGATGATGTAATCAAATTGGTTGATGACTGTATAAAAACCATTCGATTGGCACATTTAACCGTATTGTACGAACAACATCGGCTAAACGCCGATGAATTAGAACGCATGGGGGATAGTAACTTTTTGCAGGAATTGGCAGAAAGTCAACGAATTAAACATGAAATTAGCAAATTACATCATTAATAAACAAGTATGGATAAATTTATTACCGTTAATTGCCAATGGAAGGGGGGGGAATTATGGCCGATAAGAAAACTACGCCGGGTGAACACGTAAATGATCTGTTACACAAAGGCAAAAAACGCGGTGTATTAACGTATGCTGAAATTATGGATACAATGCAAACAGATGACATGAGTCCAGAAGAAATCGAAGACATGTATGAAATTTTCAGCAATAAAGGCATTGAAATTGTCGATGAAGCTCCGGATGCTGAGTTAGTTGAAGATCCTGAGATAGAAGCAACGGCCGAAGAAGTTGATATCGATCTCACCATTCCTGAGGGCATTAGTATTGATGATCCTGTTAGAATGTATCTTAAAGAAATTGGCCGAGTGCCTCTTTTGACTGCTGATGAGGAAATCAAACTAGCCAAACGCATGGAACAAGGAGACGAAGAAGCCAAACGAAGGCTTGCTGAAGCTAATCTGCGACTTGTAGTTAGTATTGCTAAGCGTTATGTAGGCCGCGGTATGCTGTTTTTGGATCTTATTCAAGAAGGTAATTTGGGCTTAATTAAAGCTGTAGAGAAATTTGATTACAATAAAGGATATAAATTTAGCACATATGCTACCTGGTGGATACGCCAGGCAATAACCAGAGCCATAGCTGATCAAGCACGTACTATTCGCATTCCAGTTCACATGGTTGAAACCATTAATAAACTTATTCGGGTATCACGGCAACTCTTGCAGGAATTAGGCAGAGAACCGTCGCCTGAAGAGGTAGCCAAAACCATGGAGGTTTCAGTTGAGCGGGTACGGGAAATCATGAAAATCGCCCAAGAGCCAGTATCTTTAGAAACGCCAATTGGCGAAGAAGAAGATTCTCATTTAGGTGATTTTATTGAAGATCAGGATGCCCCAGCTCCGGCAGAAGCTGCTTCTTTTATGTTACTTAAAGAACAATTAGAAGAAGTGCTGGAAACGCTTACTCCCAGAGAGGAGAAAGTATTGCGTCTCCGGTTTGGCTTAGATGATGGGCGAGCTCGTACTTTAGAAGAAGTTGGACAATTTTTCGGGGTTACCCGGGAACGCATTCGTCAAATTGAAGCCAAAGCACTTCGAAAACTCCGTCATCCTAGTCGGAGCAAAAAATTAAAAGATTTTCTTGAGTAAATTCTTTAATTACTACTTGACGTAACACTTACATTGCTTTATAATTACTAACGTTGGCGATATTCCTCGATAGCTCAGTCGGTAGAGCAATCGGCTGTTAACCGATTTGTCGTAGGTTCGAGTCCTACTCGAGGAGCCAGTTATAAGCTGATAAAACAGGCTTTCTTCGGAAAACCTGTTTTAATATCTCTAGGGCCTATAGCTCAGCGGTAGAGCAGCCGGCTCATAACCGGCTGGTCCCTGGTTCGATCCCAGGTGGGCCCACCATTTCTAGATTTCAGATGTTGGATGTTAGATATTGGATAGATACACTAACGTCCAAAGTCCAAAGTCCAAATTCTATAATGGCCCGTTGGTCAAGCGGTTAAGACACCGCCCTTTCACGGCGATAACGGGGGTTCGATTCCCCCACGGGTCACCATCTATCTAGATATTGGATATTAGACTTTATCTAATATCTAAAGTCTAATATCCAACGTCCAAACGGGCGATTAGCTCAGCCGGGAGAGCGCCTGCCTTACAAGCAGGATGTCGGCAGTTCGATCCTGTCATCGCCCACCACTACAAAAAACCTGCGAAATATTCGCAGGTTTTTTGCTATACATATATGGGCAGGATTATTTGTCCAGGAAGCGAAATACTAACAAGGAAATTTACTGGAGGACTTGTATAAATGAAACTAGGTGAACGTTTACAAACAATAGCCGATATGGTTCCTAACGGAGTATCATCAATCGCTGATATTGGCACAGATCACGCCTATTTACCAATATATCTTGTTAACAATAAAATCGTTACGAAGGCAATCGCTGGTGATATTCATCAAGGCCCTTATCTATCAGCCAAAAATGCTGTTGATGCCGCCCATTTAGAACAGAGTATCTCAGTCAGGCTGGGTAATGGTCTTGAGGTAGTCAACCCTGGCGAAGCCGAAGTCGTTGTTATTGCCGGTATGGGTGGTTTAAATATTATTGATATTTTAAGCTCATGCCCGAATGTAACCGCTACACTAAAGCGCCTTATTATTCAGCCCATGATTGCAGCCCCAGCAGTCAGAAGGTGGCTTTATGATAATGGTTGGCAAATAGTAAGTGAACAACTGGTGCGCGAAGATGGAAAACTCTATCAAATTATCGCCGCGACGCCTGGGGAAAAGCAGTCATTTGAGCCCATACTCTTTGAAATAGGCCCGCTACTCTGGCAAACAAGGCATCCATTACTGTTATTACATATTGACGAGTTAATTGCACATTTGCGCAATGTGCTTACATCCATGACAGGAAGTTCGGAGGCTGTACATTCTCCGAAATACAAAGAGTTTGTCACTAAACTTAAAGAGCTGGAGGCCAAACGCGCATGTCTGTAAAATGTAGTGAACTTGTTACTGCGCTTGAGAAACTAGCTCCCAAACATTTAGCGGAAACTTGGGATAATATCGGACTCTTAATTGGCAGCCCTGAACAAAACATACACAAAATCTTCGTGACATTAGATGTAGATCAAGATGCCGTACGCCAGGCTATTAATGTTGGGGCTGACATGATTGTTGCCCACCATCCAGTAATATTTAAGGGTATCACCAGTATTCGTACTGACTTACCCTTCGGCAGTATGCTCTTTGATCTCATCAAAAATAAAATCGCAGTGTATGCGGCTCATACTAACTTAGATAGTGCACCAGGTGGCGTAAATGATATTTTGGCGCACAAACTAGGACTTAAAGAAATTAAACCGTTAACAACTGTATATCAAGAACAACTACATAAATTAGTAGTTTTTGTTCCAAGCTCGCATGTCGAGGAGGTGCGAGTAGCCATGACTGAGGCTGGCGCAGGCCATATTGGCAACTATAGTCATTGTACTTTTCTCACCAAGGGGGTTGGGACATTTTTACCGTTAGCGTCAACAAGCCCCTTTATTGGAAAAGTGGGGGCACTCGAATATGTTGAAGAAAGCCGCCTAGAAACAATTGTGCCAGCACCGTTGCGATTCCCGGTAATTACTGCTATGTTAGCTGCTCATCCCTATGAAGAAGTGGCCTATGATGACTATCTAATACAAAATAAAGGAAATAACTACGGACTCGGGAGAATTGGACGACTAGCTGATGCCATATCTTTAGAAGATTTTATTAAGCAAGTAAAGTGTTCTTTAATGGTTAATTCAATAAATGTGGCTGGTTCTGTCCATAAAACAATAAATCAAGTAGCGGTTTGTGGTGGAAGCGGTGCCAGTCTTATTAACACAGCGCTTAAGGCGGGAGCGGACGTTTTGGTAACCGGTGATGTAAAGTATCATGAAGCCCAACAAGCTGTTGCGGCTGGATTGGCAGTTATTGATGCCGGTCATTTTGCAACCGAACTGCCGGTTGTTGAAGGTGTTACGGCTTATCTGGTTGAACAAATCAAGAAAAATGCGTGGAATGTAGATGTTTTAGCAAATCAATCGAGCAAGGATGTATTTACCTCCTATTAAACGCATGTAGCAAATTTAGCAGTCAAGTGCAGTTAGATTATTGACTTGCTGATTTTTTAGTGCTATGATTATGACTTAAACAGATGGCTTCTGAGTATGAAAGATGATCGCAGATGTCTATTACATCTGAGGAAAGTCCGAGCTCCATAGGGCAGGGTGCTGGATAACGTCCAGCGAGGGCGACCTTAGGGATAGTGCCACAGAAATGTAGACCGCCTGACACATGTGTCAGGTAAGGATGGAACGGTGCGGTAAGAGCGCACCAGCAGTCAGGTGACTGATTGGCTAGGTAAACCCCACCTGGAGCAAGACCAAGTAGGGAAGGGATGAAGCTGCCCGCTGAGCCTTCCGGGTGTGTCGCTAGAGCCGTCAGGTAACTGCCGGTCCAGATAAATGATCATCACCGCCAAAAGCGGAACAGAACTCGGCTTATTGACTACTCAGATGCACGCATAGTAAAACCCGCAGATTATTTATTAGCTGCGGGTTTTGTGTTTCATTATTTCCAAAATAGTATTTCTGGATCTTTTTTCAAAGCAGCAGGCGGGTTAATCTGCGGATAACCGATAATAATGGGAGCCACGACCTCATAGCCACTTGGAATACCAAGTTGAGTTTGGACTTCTGGCAAATTGAAATAGGGTCGGGCAAAACCAATCCAACAAGTACCCAGCCCCAGGCTGTGAGCAGTCAGCATAAGATTTTGCGCGGCTAAACAGCAATCTTCTGCACTATGTAAGCCTTCGTTTTTTGCAAATATGAGAATCAAAGATTGGGCATTGTAAAAAATATTAAAATCAGGATTTTCAAATAGGGGTTTATATTTGCTAAGCTCAGGTGTTTTATTGATTGAGGTTAGTAATAACCGCTTGGCTTGGTCTGAGTATTCTTTTAGGAGAACATTGTCCTGTATTATGGCAAACGCCCAAGGCTGTGCATTCATAGCACTGGGAGCTTGTACTGCTGCTTGTAGCAACTCTTGTATTATTGTATTATCTACTTTTTTGCTGGTATAACTTCGTACCGAACGGCGGTTTGTAAGAGCTTCTATTAATTCCATTTCTCTCGCACCATCCTATTCATATTTTGTAAAATATCTTATACTATTTTCCTGTCGATGTAAAGTTTTGGGTTTTGGCACATATGAGTAATAGTAAAAAACTTTCGAATAAGCAGTAGTAAATATAAAGTACATTTTTTCAAAAAAGTAATTTACTATCTAGACAAATGCTATTTTTATGCTATAATAAGAACATAATTTAAAAACCTGAGTCAATGATGACTCCTTCACGTAAGGTATTATGTGGAGGAGTCTATTTTTTTACCCTAATTATATTGTGCCATATGCTCAATATAATTATAAAATCTCAACATGAATTATTTAAAATTAATGGTAAGATTAAAAATCGAAAGGGGTTTTATTAATGAGCAACCTAAGTCAAATTTTTGGTTCAAACGTATTTAATGATGCTGTTATGAAGGAGCGTCTTCCTAAAGCAACTTACAAAGCTTTAAAAAAGACAATTGAAGAAGGACTTGCATTAGATCCTGCAGTTGCCGATGTCGTAGCCAGTGCAATGAAAGATTGGGCTCTTGAAAAAGGTGCAACCCATTTTACTCATTGGTTCCAACCAATGACAGGAATAACTGCTGAAAAACATGATTCATTTATATCCCCGACTTCAGATGGTAAAGCCATCATGGAGTTTTCAGGAAAAGAACTAATTAAAGGTGAGCCTGATGCTTCATCGTTCCCCTCAGGTGGTATTCGCGCCACTTTTGAAGCCAGAGGCTACACAGCATGGGATTGTACATCACCAGCCTTTGTTAAAGATGATTCCTTATGCATCCCAACTGCATTCTGTTCTTACACCGGTGAAGCTTTGGATAAGAAAACTCCTTTATTACGTTCTATGGAAGCTATATCCAAGCAAGCTTTACGTGTATTAAGAGCTTTGGGAAATACAACTTCAAAGAAAGTTATTACTACCGTTGGTCCAGAGCAAGAATACTTCATTGTTGATAAAAAATTATATGAGCAAAGAACAGACTTAATCTTTACCGGTAGAACACTTTTCGGCGCTAAACCCCCGAAAGGTCAAGAATTAGAAGATCATTATTTTGGTTCCATCAAAGAAAGAATTTCCGCTTATATGAAGGAACTGGATGAAGAACTTTGGAAACTTGGTATTTCTGCCAAAACCAAGCATAACGAAGTGGCTCCGGCTCAGCATGAGCTAGCGCCAATATTTACTACTACAAATATAGCAACAGATCACAACCAGCTTACCATGGATACCATGAAGAAAGTTGCTTTACGGCATGATCTTGTGTGCTTATTGCATGAAAAACCTTTCGCTGGAATTAACGGTTCTGGTAAACATAATAACTGGTCTATCGCCACAGATGATGGAATAAACCTGCTTGATCCAGGTCATACTCCTCATGATAATGAACAATTCCTGGTATTCCTGTGTTCAGTAATTAAAGCAGTCGATGAATATGCTGATTTATTACGGGTTTCAGCTGCCAATCCAGGAAATGACCACAGGCTAGGTGCTAACGAAGCTCCACCGGCTATCATTTCCATTTTCTTAGGTGAACAATTACAAGATATCTTAGAACAACTTGAAAATGGAGGAGCCACCAGCTCTAAATCTGGTGGTCATATGGAAATCGGAGTTACTACTCTTCCGTCCTTACCTAAGGATGCAACCGATAGAAACAGAACATCGCCGTTTGCATTTACCGGTAATAAATTCGAATTCAGAATGGTTCCTTCTTCTGGTTCCATTGCAGGACCAAACTTTATGATCAATACTGCAGTAGCTGAAGTACTAAGCCAAGTTGCCGATAGATTAGAAAAAGCCAAAGATGTAGATGCTGAAGTTAAAACAATTCTTACTGAATTTGTAAGCAAACATAAGCGCATAGTATTTAACGGCAATGGCTACTCAGATGAATGGGTAGTCGAAGCTGAAAAGCGGGGATTACCTAACATAAAAACTACGGTAGAAGCTACTAAAGCTATGATCGCAGAAAAGAATATAGCTTTAATGGAGAAATTTGCTGTATTTAGCAAGGTAGAAATGGAATCGCGTTATGAAATAGCACTGGAAGCTTATATTAAAACTATTAATATTGAAGCCTTAACCATGATTGAAATGGCTAAGAGACAAATATTGCCTGCCGTTATCAAATTTGCTACAAATGTTGCTACTTCAATCAATACAATTAAAGCTACAGGCGTAACTGTTGATATAACAGCCCAAACTGAATTACTAACAGAAGTATCTTCACTAACTGCAGTATTGAAGAAAAATATTGCCGTTCTTGAAGAAGCTGTAGAAAAGGCCTCCAATGCACATGGAGATACTTATGAGCAAGCTTCTTTATTCCGGTTTGATGTTTTTGAAAAGATGGGAACTTTAAGAGAAGTTGCTGATACGCTAGAAACTATCGTAGATAAGGATGTATGGCCTATGCCGACCTACGGCGAGCTATTGTTCAACATCTAATACCTGCCATTTGCGTAATTAAAAATTCACTCTAAAAAAGCACTGGTTTAACCAGTGCTTTTTTCCATACTTGTTCTTATCACTTAATTTGTATTATTCCTCGCTAGGTCTCTCTGGACCTTGGAGTTGATATTGATAGAATACTAAGTCAAGCCACTTACCAAATTTATAACCAGCTTTTTGAATAATACCCGATTTTGTAAATCCCAATTTCTCATGTAGTATTATACTGCCTTCATTATTTGCGTCAATCCCAGCCACCATTGTAGCATACCCTTGATCATTAGCCGATTTAATTAAAGCTTGCAGCAGCATGGTTCCGATATGTTTTCCTTTATGGTCTTTGTGGACATAGACTGAATGTTCAATCGTATACTTATATGCTGGCCAGGCTCTAAAATAGCCAAATGTGGCAAAGCCCACAGTAACATTATTTTCTTCAAAAACCAAAACAGGAAAACCATCCGCACCTTTCTGCTCAAACCACGCGAGACGTTCTTTCATCGTTTGAGGTTTATACGAGTAAACGGCCGTGGTATTGAGTATGGCATCATTATATATATCCAGGATAGCCATTAAATCTTCGTGCTTTCCATAACGAATCATAGGTATTAGCCTCCAACTAAAAATCTCAAAAAAAATAAGACCGAGGTGAACTATAGAGTTTTAACTTCGACGGGGATAGAGTGCCTCCTGCTTAGAAATGCTATTTTATATACAATTGAGGTATACAATTGTATATAGACACAATTGTATATGGACCGTAGACAATTTGTATTTTTATGCTATAATATATACATGTTTTTGTTCTGAGTCAATACTCTTTACACACCCAAAGCGAAAGAGTCTTTTTTTTGCTAGCAGTATTGAACAGGGAAAAATGTGAAAAGCTATACAGTAGGACATTTTGTATATGAGGTGAAGGAGAATGTTAAAAGACTTATTATATCTAATTCCAGCCGGTAAGTATAGTAAAGAAGAACTTGTAAACCTGCTTAAAAATCATCCTGAAATTAAGTTTGCCTCACTGGTTGGTATTGACTTGGCTGGTAATGATACTGATGAAAAAATCCCCATTAGTATTTTCATCAAAGATATGGAAGACTTCTTTAATGGAACCGCAGTACAAACCGATGGCTCATCTGTTGTTCTTACCGGTATTGCTGTATTAAACAATGCAAAAGTAGATATGCTTGCCGATGCCGGCGTAAATTGGTTTGTAGATTACAATTTTGAGCATATTGATGAAGAAACTGGCAAACCTATCGGCACACTGCGTATTCCCGCCTTTTTAGTACATAATGGTCTAAGAGTTGATTCAAGATCCATCTTGGCACAAAGCTTAGAATATATCAAAGCTGAACTGAAAGCTCTCTTTCAGAAAAATGCTAAAATTGCTGGACTGGAACATATCAATAACTCAGACGTGGAGGATATTCTTTTCACTGCAGCTACCGAACTTGAGTTTTGGGTAAAAACCCCAACTAATAGCGCTGAAGTAGAAGAACTTTCTGCCTCGCAAGCTATGCAGGAACAATATTGGCAACGTACTCGCGGCAATGTCCGCACTGCTATGGAACAGGCTTTAATGATGTTAGCCAACTATGGCCTCGAACCTGAAATGGGACATAAAGAGGTCGGTGGGGTTAAAGCCCAAATTGACGAATCAGGACATTTAAATCATGTTATGGAACAACTTGAAATAGACTGGAAATTTTCTAATGCGCTCCAATGTGCGGATAATGAACTCCAGGCAAGAATTTTAGTAAAAGAAGCGTTCCGGGCTAATGGCCTGGAAGTAACCTTTAAAGCCAAACCAATAATCGGTGTCGCCGGCAGTGGCGAGCATACCCATGTCGGTCTTGCTGCCAAACTCAAATCAGGTAAAATTGTGAATCTCTTCTCGCCATCTGATATGAAACAATATTTCTTAAGCGCAATTGGCTATGGCGCTATTATGGGGATATTAAAACACTATGAGGTTATAAATCCGTTCATTTCCTCTACTAATGATTCACTCAACCGTTTAAAACCCGGTTTTGAGGCTCCTGTATGCATTGTAACTTCTTTAGGTCATACTCCGGCTGTCCCTTCGCGAAACAGAACCATTCTTGCAGGTCTTGTTCGTGATGTAAACAATCCGATGGCTACTAGGTTTGAAGTCCGTTCTCCGAATCCATATACTAATACGTATATTGCAATAACAACATTTTATTTGAGCATTCTTGATGGTGTTAAAGCCGCTGTTAACTCCGGTAAAACCATAGAAGAACTGGATGCTGAACTTTCTAAAGATGCTGGTACAAAAGGGTTCTACCTTGAAACGGATCGGGCGTACCGCAGTGAGCACGATGTGTTTGATGATTATTCTGAAGAAGAACGCAACCGTTTATTCTCCAAACCACCTGCAACTGTGTGGGAAAATATGCAAAACATTAAAAAATATCCAGAAAAAGTTAAAACACTTACTGCTGGCAATGCTTTCCGCCTAGAACTAATAGAAGGTTTTGTTGCTGGTGCATTAGTCCGTTGGAAAACTGAACTGTTAAATCGTATTATTCCAGAAAACTTAGGCATTGTGAAAGAGGCTAAGCCTTTACATGATGCTGATTCAGCTAGTGATCTTGATCTGTCTCACTGGGAGAAAATTAATGCTCTTAGAATATATTTAGCTAAAGACTACTTATCACAACTAAGCCTGTTTACCCGCATAAAAGAGGCTATCCAAGCAGGTAATTTTGATGCGGCTTCAGAAATGCAAATTGAAATGTCAAATAAAGTAGATGAATTAAACATACTTTATCGAGAATATAAGAAAAATATGATTCATCTTTGCTAATCAGTAAAGTAGAATTCCCGGTGAATATTCACCGGGAATTTTACTTATAGATAAAAATTAATAAAAAAGTTAAAAAAGTCACAAAGGCAAAAGGAATTTATTAAATAATATTGAATATATTTAATATTATGAAGTAATTTAGGGGGTATACATATGGAAAAAAACGCCTGTGATATGGGCAACTTGTTCAGCGACTTGGAAGGATTAAGAATTGCTATTGACATGGAGGCTCGTGGCCGCGATTTCTACAAAAAAGCCTCTGAGCAAGCAACAACCAAAGAACATAAGGCATTATTTTTATTACTCATGAATGAAGAAATTGAACATCATAATCAGTTCACCAAACTTTATAATAAAACTAAAGAAAATAAACTAGCTGATTCTAATGACTATTTATTTGATCCAGAGAGCTCTAAATATCTGACAGTACTTGCTGAACCACATATTTTCCCAAATAACAAAGCAGATAAAACAGTAAGTGAACTAAAAACAGTTGCGGACATTCTGCAAGCTGCTCTTCAAGACGAAAAAGATTCCATTCTATTTTATGACGCACTAGCAAAATGTGCTAAATTTGAAGAAACCAAAAAAGTATTTACTATATTAAAGGTAGAAGAACAAGCCCATGTAGTCAAACTTCGCGAAATGCTAAATAGCTTAGCATAAGTGATAACACATAAAAAGCGTCCTTAGGGCGCTTTTTTTATGTGTTTTTTAATAATATTTTTATAGTTAGCAGGAATTTAACAATCAACATCAAATTATAATCATATTCCACTACATATGATTATCTAATGGGAGGTTATAAGGATGGAAGTTAAAACAGATTTGCTTGAAAAAGGTGCTATTGTTCAACGGGACAGAGAAACATATGCTATAGCACCACATATTCCCGGTGGTGTAATTCTTGATGTTAATGTACTAAGAAAAATTGCAGACGTTTCCGAAAAGTATGGTGCGAAGGCGCTTAAACTGACATCGGCACAACGGATTGCCATGGTTGGGATTCCAGAAGAAAAAATTGATGCCGTTTGGGAAGAACTAGGAATGGACAAAGGTGCCGCAGTTGGTCTTTGCGTCCGTAGTGTGAAAATTTGTCCGGCAACTCACTTCTGTAAGCGTGCACAACAGGATGGTCTAACCTTAGGTCTTGGTCTTGACAAAAAATATCATGGTATGGAACTCCCTGGTAAAATGAAATTTGGGGTTAGTGGCTGTACTAATTCCTGTGGAGAAAGCTGGGTTAAAGATATCGGTCTTATTGGTACAGCTAAAGGCTGGAAAATTGTAATTGGCGGTTGTGCAGGCGCTAGAGCCAGAATAGCTGATTTATTAATTGAAGAAGTTCCTCAAGAAAAAGTAGAGTCAATTATTGATAAAATAATTGCTTATTATAAAGAAACTGCCCGTAAGCATGAACGCCTAGGTATGATGATAGACCGTCTGGGACTGGAAACGGTAAAAAAAGGTATTTTGGGCTAACAGCTCTAGTTCAACATAATTGCTCATTAGATAAAGCGCCGGCTAGGCGCTTTATCTTTTTAGTAAGGTTTCTGGAATTTTAGATGAAATAGAGGTATACTGTCTGTAAAAGAGTAAGTAAAAGGGGGCGATTGCCATAAAAGATAATAATCTATATGACGTGAAATGGGTTCTTGAGCAAATAGAACAGGTATCACAATTTAGTCAAGATGAAGCTGGCATTACCCGTCTTGCTTTCACTCCCGCCGATCACCAGGCACGGAATTATATTATTACCCTCATGCAAAATAGTGGACTTTCAGTACATATTGACGCCATTGGCAATATTATTGGCCGCTTTCAACCAGAGAATATCGCGGCTAGTTGTCCGGTCGTAGCAACAGGCTCTCATCTTGATTCAGTACCTTCCGGCGGCAAATATGACGGTGTACTTGGCGTATTATGCGGTTTAGCAGCAATTAATCGCCTAAAAGAACGTAATATCAAACATCCTTTAGAAGTAATTGTTTTTTCGGCCGAAGAATCCAGTCGATTTAGTTTGCCTACAATAGGAAGCAAAGCTATGGCGGGTTTAATCACAACTGCTACTTTAAACAGTATCAAAGACCAGGAAGGTATCAGTTTGACTTCAGAATTAGCTACCCTTCAACCCAATATAGTTTCAGCAGTTGCCCGTTTGCCCAATAGTATAAAAGGATTTGTTGAACTACATATTGAGCAAGGTCAGGTATTAGAACAAGGCAGAATTAATATTGGCATTGTTGATAAAGTTTCTGCTCCTACCAGACTGAAGATAGTAGTAGTAGGTACTGCTGCGCATTCAGGCGGCGCTCCCATAGAAGAACGGCAAGATGCGCTAGTAAGCGCCGCTGCCATTGTACTAGCGATTAGAAATATTGCTGCAGAATATGAGTATCAAGGTGCTGTGGCTACAGTTACAATTATGAAAACCTACCCAGGATCCATCAATGTAATTCCTGCCCGAGTAGATATGTGGGTAGATATTCGTGGTACAGAGCATGAAAGCATAATTGAAATATTGCAAGAAATTAAAGATGCTGTTAGTTCGATAACTGATGATTATGATACGACAGCTGCCATTGAAGTGTTATCATCGGAAAAGCCGATCATACTTGATGCTACCATCAATAAAATAATAGATGAGGCTTGTTGCAAATTAGCACTGCCCAGCGTGCGGCTTGATAGCCGAGTTGGTCATGATGCTATGAATATAGCGCACATTGCACCTGCGGCCTTACTATATATTCCTTGTAAAGACGGTATCAGTCACAATTCTTACGAAGATGTGATTAAAGATGATATAGCAGCAGGTCTTAGTGTTTTAACAGAAACTCTATATCAACTAGCTAAATAAGCAATACTGCAAAAACGAGGTGTCTTCTTGAAAATTGATGTTTGTTTTACTCCAAGCGATTATAATGCTACAAAATATTACGGTTATCATGCTGTGGTTATTGATGTGCTAAGAGCAACCACCAGCATTGCCACTGCTTGCGCCAATGGGTGTCAACGTATAATACCTGTAAGAACGGTAGAAGAAGCACTTGCAATAAAAGATCAAAATTCAGATGTAATATTAGCTGGTGAACGCGGCGGATTGCTTATTCCAGGGTTTGACTTAGGAAACTCACCTTATGAATACGCCAAGAACCAAGTATCAGGAAAAACTATTGTTATAACGACAACAAATGGGACACTGGCATTGAACAAAGTAGCGCTTGCTCCGAAGGTATACGTAATGTCCTTTGCTAATGCCTCCTCAATAATTACCGCCTTACATCAGTTTCAGGAAAATGTTGTAATAGTCTGTGCTGGTTCGGACGGCAAATTTTCTGTAGAAGATACTTTGTGTGCCGGATTAACAGTAGATCGCTTAAGTCAAATAACTGAGTTAAGTGACACGGCAATGGCCGCTCAAGCTATGTACCGGGATTTTGCTGATGACTTACTAAATAGAGTATCACATTCATCCCATGCAAGCTATTTATGCAGTATCGGTTTTGAAAAAGATGTTGCTTTGTGTTTGCAACAAGATACCCTTGATGTTCTTCCTATATTCTCGTCTAATGCTATAACTGCATAATAAAAACGTTTAATGGCTGATTGCAAAGCAATTGGCCTTTTTTTTATTCCGCAATGCGTGTTTTCTTTTCCTAACAGAAAGCATTAACTTTCTTAAAAGCAGGATAAGGGCAACATCGACTTCCGCTTTCGCCAAAGGCTCGGCGCAAGCCGTGTTTTCTTTTCCCTAACAGAAAGCATTTACTTTCTTAAAAGCAGGATAAGGGCAACATCGACTTCCGCCTTCGCCAAAGGCTTGGCGCAAGCCGTGTTTTCTTTATTTTACCGCTAGAATTTATGTAAAGTATATGTTAAAATGTCCATCGAGCCTAAACCAGCAGCTAGAAGGAGTATTCCTATTGAAAAGAAAAATAGCAACGATCATGTTGATGGTTCTCGCGATGCCACTATTTTCATCGGCAATGCCTCGCGCTGAGGCCGCATTTTGGGATGATAGATTAGTAGAAGTCATGGCTGGAAAAGCTGATATTCTTAATGAGCTTACTGCGTTAACTCAGCAGCTGCCATCGCAAAATCCAGTCGATGTTAAAGCAAATATTATTAAAGCAGCCGAAACTGCTATGCGTGACAAACTCCAGGAAAAGCTTGATGCAGAAGTAACTAACCAGTTGGCAAAATACCAAGATAAATTCACTTTGCTTTCCACATTACTGAGTAATAGCAGTACCTTAACTCCTAAAGCCGTCCAGAATAATAACTCTCTTCCCGGCGAGCCGCAAACCTATCGGAAACTTCTCGATATGACTGCAACTGCTTATGCACCAGGGCCACTTGACAATGGTAAATGGAATGACCTAACTTACGTCGGCGGCAAGGTAAAGAAGGGAGTAGTTGCTGTAGACCCTACAGTCATCCCTATGGGAACAAAGCTTTGGGTTGAAGGTTATGGTGAAGCCGTAGCCGAAGACCAAGGCAGAGCTATAAAAGGAAATCGTATTGATTTAGCGTTTAATACTAGGCAAGAAGCTCTAGATTATGGAATCCAAAATATAAAGGTATATGTTCTTAAATAACCGGCTATTACTGCCGGTTTCTTTTTTTCAAAAAACAACCATTCCTTTCATTAAGAGTACACCAATATTGACTTCCTCTTTTGATAACGGCTCCGCAAGACATGCATACATTATAGTTCATATTCTTTTCTAGAGAAGCATATATTGGGAGAGAATATTGCTATCTACAAGGGAGGGAGTCGAGTGAATTCCACTTTTTCATTTAGATTCAGGCATACAACGATATTTTATGGTATAGCAGTCTTTACAATTTTGAGCATTGTTTTTAGTCTCATTGGTTTTGAGTATATGGATGAACAAGAATTTGCAGAAATAAATACTAATCAGCCCACTGAATCACCTACCGGCAAAGTGAGTATGGTAATAAACACGCAATCCAAAATACTTGAACTATATAACGATGATCAAGTATATAAAAAATATCGGATTGCTGTTGGCAAAAGTAAAACTCCAACACCGATCGGAGAGTGGAATGTGGTCTGGAAAGATTATAATTGGGGAACAGGATTTGGAACGCGCTGGATGGGTTTAAATGTTCCTTGGGGCACTTATGGTATACATGGTACAAATAAGCCGTGGTCAATAGGACAATTTGCCAGTCATGGCTGTATTAGACTACGTAATAAAGATGTGGAAGAACTATTTGAATGGATTCCTATCGGTACTCTGGTACGTATCGAAGGCCGTAAGGCTAAGGTTGGAAGAACTTTGAAATACAAAACATCTGGATCAGATGTTGTTACTTTACAACTTAAATTAAAAGAACTTGGCTACTTTCCTGGTAGAGCTGATGGCTTGTTTGGTGCTATGACTGAAGAAGCCGTTAAAACATATCAAACCGATAAGGGATTAACCGCTACCGGCATTGCCACTAAAGAGTTTTGTACAACTTTGGGGATATAAGAAGTATAAGGAATTTTAACCAAATAACAAGCAACTGAAGAAAAATAGTGGTAATTCTAATTTATAGACTTTTACTGAATTTGACCAAGCTGTTATTTGAGATGTATTATATATATAATGCCGAATCCTTATAAGGTACGGGGGAACCACTAAATATATAGGGGTGAATTCGCTAACGCGAAGGGGTGATTCTCTATTCCTTCTCTTTGACCCTAACCCGACAGCTAACCTCGGAGGCATATGTTTAAAGAGAGGTGATTCATTGAGGAAGTTGCTTTTTAAAGCCTTTTTTGTATTTTTTGTACTCGTAGTCGCTAACATTCCTCCAATAGCTTTATCTGCCGGACAACCAGAAAAAACTGTGGAAAAGCCGACAGAAAAACCAGCTATAAAGTTCGGCATTGGAACACGCGGTGATGAAGTGCGAGTTGTACAAAAACATTTGGCAGATGGCGGATTTTATGCTGGTGAAATCGACGGCATATTTGGCCCAATTACTGCTAAAGCTCTAAAAGAATTTCAGCGTAGTGTCAATCTTACCGTAAATGGCATTGTTGATAAAGAAACCTTTACCTATCTCGGACGTATGGCTGGTGAACCAAGCAGGTATAGCCGTTCTCTCATTATGAAAGCGTCGGCCTACTCTGCATATGACCCTGGTAATGGCAGCTATACATATGGTGGAAACCTATTACGTAAGGGTTTAGTTGCTGTCGATCCAGCAGTTATTCCATTAGGAACTCGGCTATTCATCAAAGGATATGGCTATGCAGTAGCAGATGATATCGGTGGCGCAATAAAGGGTAATCGTATTGATTTAGCCTTTGATAGTCACGGCGAGGCCATAAATTTTGGTTTACAAAGAGTCACCGTCTACGTACTCGACTAAGAGATTGCAGGTTTCGGCCTGCTTTTTTTATTTCCACATAATCATTCTATTATATCCCTTCGAATATTAAAAAGCTCTTAGTATTATACTACAGGTAGAATTTTAGTATTTTACGGAGGGATTGGCATTGAATTTCATCTCAAGTGAAATGCTGCCGTTGGCTTTGGCTCTAATTTCCGGGGTGTTAATGGCAGTCCAAGGTTCGCTTAACAGTGCTTTAAGTAAAGCAATTGGCTTATTAGAGGCTACCTTTGTAGTTCAACTTACCGGAACCATCTTAGTCATCTTTTTACTTTTCATCTGTAATTTGGGCAAGGGCAATCTATATTCATGGCAGGAAGCGCCATGGTATTCTTGGTTAGGAGGAATTATAGGAGTAGCCATAATATATCTGGTAGCTGCCAGCATTCCCAGTGTCGGCGTTGCCAATGCGACTACTGCTATTATTGTTGGTCAAGTATTAACTGCCGTTATCATTGACTATTTCGGAGGCTTTGGGCTTGATCGTGTAGCTTGTAGCCCAAAACAGATATTTGGCTTAGTATTACTGGCAGTTGGTGCCAGATTATTGTTAAAATAGCGTTTTTTTTCAATTATTTCTTAATAGGGTGTTAACAAAAAAAAAAAATTGCGGTATACTTAACATTAGGATTTTTTGGTAATGTGACTACCACAAGGAGGCAAGGCATGGATTTTAACTTTACTCCCGAACAATTGGATATGCACAAGATGGTAAAAGATTTTGTTGCTAAAGAAATTACACCTCATGCTTTAGAAATGGATAAAGAAGGTGTGGTTCCATCAGATTTATGGAAGAAACTTGATGAGGCAGGTTTGCTTAATTTAACTGTACCCGAAGAATATGACGGACCTGGTCTTGATGCACTCTCAATTGCTCTCATCTATGAAGAGTTGGGTAAAGGCTGCGCAGGCGTAGCTACCACAACAGCTGCGAATGCTTTGGCTTCCTATCCAGTAGTACTTATGGGGACTGAAGAACAAAAACGCAAAATGTTTGACGTTATAAATGATGGAAAATTAGCTGCATTTGCGCTAACAGAACCAGGTGCCGGTTCAGATGCCGGGGCTGTTGCAACCACCGCTGTTAAAGATGGTAACGATTACATACTAAATGGCACAAAATGTTTTATTACCAATGGCGGTATTGCTGAAATATATGTTATTTTTGCCAATACCCGTAAAACTGCCGGTATCCGTGGTTTGACAGCCTTTATTGTTGACCGCGGCACTCCTGGCTTCTCAGTAGGCAAAGAAGAAGAGAAGATGGGAATTAGAGCCTCAAATACTTGCGAATTGGTTTTAGAAAATGTACGTATACCTGCGACCAATAGAATTGGCCGCGATGGCGAAGGGTTTAAAATTGCCATGAAAACACTGGATGCTGCCCGGCCGTTTGTTGGTGCTGTATCAGTAGGTTTGGCTCAGGCTGCGTTCGAACTGGCTGTAAAATATTCAAAAGAACGTGTACAATTCGATAAGCCAATTGCTTCATTCCAACTCGTTCAGGCAATGCTGGCCGACATGGCTATGCAAATTGAAGCAGCCAGATTATTGGTGTATAAAGCTTGCTGGTTGAAAGACCAGGGTGTTCCTTATACCAAAGAATCAGCCATCGCCAAGTGCTTTGCCGCTGATACTGCTATGAAGGTTACAACTGATGCTGTCCAAGTACTGGGTGGTTACGGCTACTCGAAAGAATATCCGGCAGAGAAATACATGCGTGATGCCAAAATCATGCAAATTTATGAAGGTACCAACCAAATCCAGCGACTGGTAATTGCTAATAACATCCTGTACTGATTTATATTTTATTACTACTTGACTTTCAAAGTTGACCGTAATATAATACATATGTGTTTAGGGACTATAGCTCAGTTGGTTAGAGTACTACGTTGACATCGTAGGGGTCACTGGTTCGAGTCCAGTTAGTCCCACCAGTAAATTCAAGGCTTCCGAGAAATCGGGAGCCTTTTTTGTTAGTGTACAACGAATTAAGCAAGCGATGGTATTTTAAGTTTTTTATCTAACTTCACAAAAAAAGGAAAACCTTGCTGGTTTAGCAAGGTTTTTTGGTGGCGGCGCAGGGATTTGAACCCCGGACACTTCGGGTATGAACCGAATGCTCTAGCCAGCTGAGCTACGCCGCCGTATTAAAATGGAGCTAGTGACCGGGGTTGAACCGGTGACCTTATCCTTA